>JAICQC010000322.1 GCA_025938055.1 Anaerolineales bacterium
GGGCTGGGGTGGGGTAGAATCTCGAAATGCCTGCGAGACGAACGACACCCGAAGGATATAAACGTGCCCGTGAGTTGCGGAAAGCTCTTACTCCAGCGGAAAGGAAACTCTGGCTGTACCTGCAAGGGGCAAAGCTCGGAGTCAAGTTTAGAAGACAATACGCACTGGGACCTTATATACCAGACTTCCCCACAGGGGCGCTGTGCGTGCTCTTCCGCAAAAAACTGATCATAGAATTAGATGGCAGCCAGCATCTGGAGCAGTCAGAATATGGTATGGCGTTTTTCGAATCCAAAGGCTATCGAATTCTGCGTTTCTGGAACCATGACGTGATGAACGACATAGAGACAGTCTTAAAAGTCATTTGGAGTGCGCTGAATGAGGAAGAAAAGGATGGACAAGACAGCGGACGATCCTCTATCCCTTAACCAGGGACCTCGACAGCCGCCCTCGCACTGTCTGGTATGGTCAGGGTACGCCGTTTTGATCTGGTCGGCAGCCTTCGGGTTGCTGCACCTTTTGTGGGCGCTGGGGATTGGTTTGTTCATGCTAAAACCATCTGCATTAGATGTATCCCAATTTACAGTGGCGAACCTGGTAACAGCGGTATTCCTTACCGCAGTGGGGTTTCTCGGTCCCCTGTTTATTTATCTCAGAAGAGGAAGGTTCCTACGCTGGTTGCTGCTTGCAATCTCCCTGGTGGGATGTTCCTTATCGACTTCCCACGGCATTTATGGCATCATCCACCGAACCCTTCAGATTGCAGGAGTTGTCGAGCTGGAGTCAGATCCGTTCCATCTCATGGAACACGCGTATGTATTGTGGGATCTTCTCGTGTTTGAACCCTGGTTTACAATCGAGGGGATTCTGTTGGCAATCGTGGGTTGGTGTACCCTTGATAGTGCCCGCAACAGACGCATCTGGTTATTCCTTTGTACAGTTGGCGTGATCCTCGGTCTGGTTACAGGTCTAGTAGGGGTTCGAATCGGATAGATCAATAGACCTCTTGCAAAAGAAATATGTGTTTTCAAAGGATTGTCAGGCTGCCCTCATCAGCGCGCAGAGGGCTTCATTGGCATGATCAGCACCTTGTCCACCCGGTGCCCATCCATATCCATCACCTCAAAGCGCAGATCGCTCCACTCAAACTTGTCGCCTACGATGGGAACCCGCCCCATTTTCGCCATGAATAATCCACCCAGGGTGTCATAGCCGCCAGAGTCCTCGGGCAATTCATCCAATTCCAAAAGCATTTGCAATTCATCCACCGGCATCATCCCGTCCAGCAGCCAGGAGCCGTCGTCACGCTGGACCGCCGCCGGTTCGCCCTCGTCATCCAGCGCGGGGATGTCGCCAACGATCGCTTCGAGCACATCCGTTAATGTGACCATCCCATCGACGGTCCCATATTCATCCACGATCAGCGCTACGGGAGATTTGTCGTGCCGAAGACGCGCCACCACTTCCAATGCCTTCATTCCTTCGGGCACAAAAGGCGGCATAGGCAATGATGTCGGAATCGCAACAGAGCGTCCGGCTGCAAATTCCCCCAGCAAATCCTTGGCTCGTAAAATACCGATGACTTTATCAAAATTGCCCTTGCAAACCACAAAGTTGGTATGACCGGAAGCAAGGATCTTTTGGACGTTCTCTTCCAGCGGGTCTTCCACATCCAGCCAGACGATCTCCGAACGGTGGGTCATCAGGGAGTTAACGGTCCTGTCGCTCAGGCGAAACACGCGCTCTACAATGTCCTGCTCCACATCTTCGAATATCCCTGTTTGCCGTCCCTGCTCGATCAGGATCTTGACTTCTTCCTCGGTAATGGCAGGCTCACTGGTGGGTTTGATCCTGAGAACACGGACGAGAATTTCAGTGGAAAAGCTTAACAGGCTCACCAGGGGTGTGGCAACTTTGGAAATAAAACTCATCAGCGGCGCAACAAAGGAGGCAATGGATTCTGCATTGTTCAGGGCTACGCGCTTGGGAACCAATTCACCAATGACGAGAGAAAAATAGGTCACCAGGGTGACCACGATGCCAACACCGAGCGTTTCGCTGTAGGGCTGTAGTGCAGGGTAGCGGGCAAAATAACCTGCCAGCCATTCGGCGATGGTGGCACCCCCAAAGGCGCCGCTCAAGATGCCAATCAGAGTGATGCCGGTTTGTACCGTGGAAAGAAAACGAGTGGGTTGCCGGGCAAGGGCAAGCGCTCTCTCTGCGCCCTTACTGCCATCCTTCGCGCGCTGCTGCAATCTCACCTTGCGCGCCGAAACAATCGCCATCTCTGCCAGTGAAAAAAATCCGTTGGTAAAAATGAGCAGGATCAGGATCAGTATTTCGGTTGTAGGAGCGTTCATATGAGATAAAAAGTTTGCCAGGGTAAAAGGCTGACTCATTTTATCATAAGCATTGGTCCACTCCTCTCATGCGCTCAATGCAGAATGTCTAACAGGATGGGCTCAAAAAGCATTCACCACGGAGCACACACACCTGCCTGGGCGGGCGGTGCCAGGGGAGTACACGGAGAAGAATAAAGAGTTTTCTCTGTGCTCTCAGTGGTGAATTCCGAAAAAACCCACAAAAGTAGACGCTCCTCCCAATGGAGTGGCTGCCCCGCGGGCTTCTTATCAACGAGAAACGTAATAGCCTCCCTCCTCACATCATCCAAACTTTCATGAACAACCCACGAACCATTTCCAAAATTATCGAACCGCAGATCGCCATCGAAGGGGCGGGCGTGAAGCTGCGCCGCTCGATCGCTCCGCGTGTCAGCAACGAATACGATCCCTTTTTGCTCTTCGACCACTTCGCCTTCAATGACCCGCTGGAAGGTCCCATCCGCGGCTTCCCCTATCACCCGCACCGCGGCATCGAGACCGTCACCTACATGCTCGAAGGCTCCACAAGTCATCGAGATAGCCTCGGCAATGAGGGGCTCATCGGTCCTGGCGACGTGCAGTGGATGAGCTCGGGGCGTGGCATCCTGCACGAAGAAATGCCCCGCCGCGGTCCCAGCGGGAACATCTATGGCTTTCAGCTCTGGGTCAATTTACCGTCGCACCTGAAGATGTCTGAGCCGCGTTACCAGGAAGTGACCGCTGCAACAATCCCCACGTACGAGAAGGAGGGGGTCAAAATCCGTGTCGTCGCCGGTGAGGTGGACGGCGTGAGCGGTCCGGTTACTGATATTGCCGCTTCACCGCTCTACATGGATGTTGAGTTGGCTCACGACATCGACTGGCAGTTCCCCATCCCCACAGGACACAGCCTCATCACCTACGTCTTCGAAGGCGAAGGCGTCTTTTCCGGGCAAACCGTTGCAGCCGTCAAAATGCTCAGGTTCGCCGATGGCGACCACATCACTGTCAAAACAGAGAACAGCCCGGTCCGCTTTATGCTGATTGCAGGTGCGCCGTTCAAGGAACCGATCGTCCCCTACGGTCCCTTCGTGATGAACACCCTCGAAGAGATCCAGCAGACGCTGCAGGAATTACGCAACGGGACGTTTATCAAAGAGTAAAGTATAGGGCAAATCCGAAACCAACCTTGCGAAGGTTTTGATCCATCGAGATTCACTCTCAGGATAAGCCTTCGCGAGGTTTATATTATCCCCATCTCCCCCAATGCTTTCCAAATGATCCCCGCGCCGATGAGGGAAACGAACAGCGCGCTCAACACCGGCACGAATTGGATGATCCGTCCCTGCGACGGGAAGCGCTCGAAGAGCCGCCCGGCATAGATGAAGAGCATCCCAATGGCGGTCAGCGCGCCTGCCAGTCCCAGGCTGAACGCCAATACTAGAATCAGTCCAAACCCGATCTTATTCAAGGCGATGGCGCCCAGCAGAACGACCAGCGCTGACGGACAGGGGATCAACCCGCCCGAGATACCGAGCGCCAGCAGGCTGCGCCAGGTGACAGGTGAACCGTCCGCACCGGGCGGCATGTGCGAATGTTCCGCATGCGCGTGACCGTGATCATGATGCCTGTGGACGTGCGGCTGCGCGCTCTGCGCGTGTTGATGGATATGAAGATGCTCACGCGAAGCGGGTGTATTCAATACATGTTTATGCCTGTGACCCGTCCCTTCTCCATGCGGGTGTTGAAATACCAGGGAATGCGAGTGACCTGAGCGGGCAAAGCTTGTCCCGATTTTGGGAAGCCTCAGCCCGGAGGACCGAAAGCGGCTTGCGAAAAGATTGACCCCGATGCCCACCACGAATAACCCGGAGAGCAAACTCATCCAAGGATAGAGCGTCTCTGGAACGATGTACTGCGCGGCAAAGAGTGTGACCAGTCCAAGTGCGAACACGCCCAGCGTGTGTGTAATGGTCGTGGTCAACCCCAGATAGACGGCGTGCTTCATCGTGCCGCGTGAGCCGACGAGGTATGCGCCGACGATCGTCTTGCCGTGACCGGGCGTCAGGGCGTGTATGGCTCCCCAGATGAAGGCGACAGCCAGCGCCAGGAACAGCGCGGGAAGTGTGATCTGCGAAGCATCGAGCAGGATCAGGCGAGTAAAGGCATCGTCGCGGCTCGCCAGGGATGAGCTAGCCTGAGGGACAGATACTGAAGGTCCGCTCTGTGCAGGCAGGGCAGCCACCGCAATTTCAAACTCGACACTGCGCTGTTCCAATGGGCTGCTGAGCAGGTCCTGCGGGTAATTCGTCAGGCGCTCGCTGGGGCTCGTGGACGAGAACTCTCCCTGCAGCGTAACGCCATCCGGGATGACGACAACTTCCTGCCATCCCAGCCGACCCGAGAAGGCGTTGTTGCGAAAAGATAATGTAAGGGGCTTCGTGGCATCCATCGCAGCCTGAAACTCACAGGTCAGCCGCAGTGTGGGCAAGCCGCCCACCCCGGCGGGGAACTCCACAGAGGAAGATGCCAGAGATAGTGGGACTGCCTGGTTGTCCAGGAGCAGGTGCAGCTTGGGTTGGAGCGACATACATTTATCCGTGTGGTAGCCCGCGGCTTCCGCGGTATCTGCCTGACCGTTGCCGTTGGCATCGAACAGGGCGATTTCCTGGAAGGCGGGGATCTCTGCCATGTCCATGACATAATCAATCACGATCACGTCACGGCTGACGTGTAATCCCGCATAGTGATTGACCGTGAAATTGCCCAGTGGGTGGGCAAAAACGTCAGGAACAAAAAGAAAGCAGATAAGCAGTGTGAGAATTACAGTAATTAAACGATGAAGTTTTTTCATAAGATCAGGCCCTTAAAGAATGTCCACGTACGTCACGCTCGTCGCATGACGGTCTTTGAAACTGACGGGTTACCAACCCGCCCTACCTTAATGACTCCAACGTCCTTCTTGCTTGCTCAGCATACAATACAGAAAAGTGCGGGTTGATCGAAAGCGCCTGCTCGAGGTATTGACGAGCCTGCACCTCATTTCCAAGTTTGAGGGCGATCATCCCGGCATGGAA
>JAICQC010000332.1 GCA_025938055.1 Anaerolineales bacterium
ATATCCGGCAGGGGCGAGGTCACCCGCGTATAGCGAATGGCGCCGGCAGGGTTTGTTTTGTGATCAAACACGCCGACCGCAACCAACCACAGGAAATAATTGGACAACGCCGCCACCTTGCGGCTGACCGTCTTGGCACTCAAAACCTTTTTGAGTTCCGCGATCCACTTCTGAATATCTGAGGTACGTATCTCCCCGATCGCCTTGTCTTTGACAAACAGCCCAAACTTCCGGACATCGCTTGTAAAGTCGTCCGGGGTGTATTTTGAGTATCCCCCACTGGAAAGATAGGTGTGATAGGCCGGGAGGGTTTGAATGACCGTAGAATCGCTTGCAGGGGGTTGTATTTCGGTGGTTTGCGGAAGAATCCCGGTATACTTTTTGCGACTGAATAAATCAAGCTGCCTGTCTGCCATACTCCCCTAGTATACCACTTCGTAGAGTCCCAATCGCTCTCCACATCACCCACAACTCCCCCCTTTCCAGCCTCACTTTTCCAACCGCTTTTTGCCTTCCTTTTTGCAGTGGGAAGGGGCGGGGAGAGTCGGGGCTGACTCTGCGAAGTATGCCTGGTTGTCTCGTTTACTCACCAACGTTTCAAAAATGAAACTTTGAATTTTGAGATGAGTTTTTGAAACAGAAGAAGGTGAGATCGTTGATTTTTTTAAATTTAGTTCAGATTGTCGCATAATATATTCGTTTTGTGAGACACTAGTGACGCAGCTGTGGCGGTACACGGTCGGGCGCGGCTCTGGCTACACACTTTGGTTTACCCGGATCACGGAGCAAGGTTTGTTATCATGGGCTTGACAGCAAAACTTACATGTTTATTGGTGTGAGTTGAAAGCAGAAATAGCTTGCCACATAATATCATTCGCTGTAGCGTTATTTTCGTTTTTGCTCTTTTCGTAGACTTTCAGCCACCGGTCTAAAACATCATGGCTTCCAATTTCAGTTTGGATGGACAAGAATGTCCAGTGGCACCAATCATCTAACTGATACGCATTTCGTAATTGTTGCTCGGCCAGCGATAACGTGGTGTATGGACAACCTAGACCGTGATTTGTATAGTAACACATTGGTGAGTCTGTAAATCTACTAATAAATCCACAAGTGTGTTCGCCCGACGCGAGGCGGCTCAAAGCAAGAAGATTAATCGCATCAAGCCCAACAAACGGACCTGGAATAATAGACGGCTGGTCCAACATTGTCTCAAAAAACTTCCCATCCGGATCATACGCCTCGTTAACTGAATCTGAATGATAACGGCCGTTGAATAAAATTACGGGAAGTGGATATCGGATACATAGCTCATTTGATGAATGATTAGGTGTGGCAAATAGGCCTGGATACCGGATTCGATCGTAACAGGCACAAAGCATAGTTGCTAACATCCGGAATCCTATTGTCGAGCTTCCTGGTGTAAGTTCATTATTAGGGAATCCTCTCCAAATGGGACGAAGGAGTTCAATATTTTCAGCCAAGTCGAGATAGGCATCTGAGAGTAATCGATCACCAATCGCTTCAGCTTCCGGAGTCCAATCAAGCTTGTGCATGAAAGAGAGATAGATCTGCCTCGTCAGATAGACCGTCGTTGATTTTGCGGTTTCGGATGGACTAGGCCAGCCTAGTATGCGGCAAATCTCTTCTTGAAACGTTGCCGCTGCGATTCTAGGGCTAGTATAGCGAGTGCAAACTGGATTTACGTACACAGATGCCCTTGCTATGGCAGCAAATCGTACCGAAACACATCTGAGTTGGGTTACAAGCTCAGGCCTTTCAGGCTCAATAAGGAAGTCGCCAGCTAGAGCCAAATCAACAGCAGCAATAAATGACAATGCAAGTTGGGTCAGCGGTTTGTAACGGGAGCCATGGATTCGCTTCCAGAATTCCCAGCAACCGCGATACAGCAACTGCTGCTGATTACGCGGATCGTCTACCAGAGGAAGTGGCTTCTTTTGAAAGAGCATCTGAGATAGCAAAGCCGCAGACTCAATCAAAGGCTTTACTGTAAACGGGACAAAATACTCGCTCTGCACGTGTCGAAAAACGGCTCCGGCGGCGGGGTAGTGTTCGCCTAATTTCGTAGATATTAGGAAGGTTACAATCCCTACCGAGCGGTCGACATCAAAATAATATGCCCCCGTAACCTCTTCTGGTGTGACATCGTGCCATCTAGAATCGGCATCTTCAATTGTCCGGAGCCGAGTCGCCATACCACGATAGGCATTAACATCAACAACCGGCTTGTAGCCCACTAGCCCAGAGCCGCAAATTTCCTCTGCTCTCCCATCCAGAGCCGCAATTTCAGTAGCCACAGATGCCAAGAAGCAGACGAATCGGAACTGGAGAATAGGCGACGAAATGAACTGCCAGTAATGGACTCTTTCGTGGTGCAGCTTGGCTAGCGACTCCGATGACAGACCTTGTGGCAGGGATACCGACCGAAACGCATCCACCATCCGACGGGCGGCAAAGGCTGTGTACAACAGAGCGAACTGACTCTCGTCCCCTTTCAGGTATGGCTCGGTGGTGGTAAGACCACTCTGGAGTAGTTCACAGATCAATGTCCGAAAATTAAAACTTCCCTCAGCATCCCAGGTCGGACTATGACTGGTGCTAGCCATCGGCCTTTTCCCCACAGTAAAGGTCTAACCCCATTTTTACCAGCAGGGCGGCGACAGGAAGGATGGGCAAAGGACCAAGAAAGACTGCCCCACTCAGACTGCCAGCAATTAATACAGTCAAATCGACGCTGTTGTTAATGCTTATTTTGCGTTGGTGATACGTTGTGCAGACCGTATTCTTGACCTTGTTGGAGACGTCGTTGAAAATCTGGCGACCTTTAGCCGCTTTACCTTCCTCGCTGAAAGCTACATCCTCATCTTCTGGCACGAGCAGTTCGAGCAGTTGATTCTCGCTCATTGCCAGCAGACGTTCGGCCTCAGCATAACGTTCTCTGTCGGACATTTACAATCTTCTCCTGTTGTACATTACTCAATCGGCAACGTACGGCTACTCACTCAGAATTATCTTCTCTATCAACAAGAGGAGGCAATAAAAAACAGCTATAAGAGAGCGAGGTCTGATGTATCACAATCTGACTTTTATCCTCCTCCGGGAGAGGAGGGAGGCATACCATGCCGCCTGCTCATGTGAACCGTACCCCTGACTGCGAACGCCTGGCTGCGGCCGCTAATCCTATTAAGACCTTGCCCCAAACAGAAAAATATAGCCTCAGTATGCAGTGCGAAGCAGCGGAGGTCTCAGGCTACTTCCAGGCGTGTACAAGCGTCAGTGCAAGTCATGGAGGAGGCAGGTATCCTATACCTGTGTGACAATGCTGTCAAGGAAAATTTTCTATTCGGGCTCAGGAATACCCTTATCCTGCCGATACTTAAACCTGGTGACGAACCGCATCCTTTGCCGATTATGTAAAGGTGGCTATGTCTTCACAATTTCACAATATGCTGGAGAAACCTATGTCCAAGAAAAACAGCCATACCGGACACCGGGATTCAAAGAGTGGTCGGTTCGTCACCGAAGAGTATGTCAAGAAGCATCCTCGCACAACGCAGAAAGAGTCAATCCCGAATCCCGGAAGGGGTGATACTGGCGGCAGCAAAAAGAAATAAGCCCCTGCACATGGGTGTCGCAAAAGCACCATTGTGCAACTCTGACACTTGCCCTCGCCATCCTGTTGGGTATATTCTCATCAGGCTTCCATCACGGAATCACACACGACATTGAAGTCGGAAGTTTCAAAAAGGGGCCCCCTAGTGAAAGACGACACAGATCAAGTGAGCCAAGACGACCAACCACTTCTGCCACGTCAGTTCACGACCGTCTTCGAATATCTCCTCAACGTCTCAGGGTTTGAGTTGCCCTTAATCTTGGTGCTCCTTGATGCCAATGACAGCGTTGTCGGCAATGCCATCGTCCAAAGCGGTGAAAATGAAAACGTCTTGAGTGCGATGGAATTTGTTTGTTCCGAAGGTGCAGAAGAGGGATTGAGTTACCCGATGCACGTGCTGGTCCGTGATGCGAATGAGAACGTGGCGTATGGGTATTTGGGTGAGATGGACGCGCAGCCAGAGATACAGGTTGTTCACGTTGATGAGCCGGAGTGAACGGTACCTACGCCCGCATAGCCGAACCCATTGACTCCCCTCCGTTTTTCTAGCATATTTGTGTTTAGATATTTAAATCATCCAATATATAATTATCTTAATATTCGTATATTTAAATATGTATATATTCGAATACGTAAACATGTAAACATTTAACGGCGGAAATATATGAACACCATCGGCGTGTTGGCGCGCAAGGGCGGTGCGGGTAAAAGCACGCTCGCGCTGCATTGGGCTGTTGAGGCGCAGCGGCAGGGCAGCGGGAACGTCGCGGTCATTGACATCGATCCCCAGCAGACCTCTGCCAAGTGGGCCAAGCGCCGCCTTGAGCTTGGCAAACAGACACCCGCCGTGCTGGTGGCAAAGGTTGACGATCTGCAAGAGGCCCTTGCCGCATGCAAAGCCAGCAATATGGCGCTGGTGCTGATCGATACCCCGCCCCATGTGGAAGAATGGTGCCAGGAAGCGGCCAAGGTGTCAAACTTGGTGGTTGTCCCCTGCGGGCCCTCAGCTCCTGACCTTGAGGCGATCGGCGCAACCATCTACATCTTGCAAGAAACCCAAACGCCGGGCGTCATCGTGTTAAACCATGGCCGTCCGGGATCACGTATCAACACCAAAGCCGTATCCGTGTTGCACCAATACGGTCTGCCCGTTTGCCCGGTTCCGATTATCCGACGTGCGGCACTGGCTGACGCGTTTCTTGACGGCCGGGCGGTATCAGAGCTTGAGCCCAATGGCAAAGGCGCTTCCGAAATAACCCGCTCCTGGCAATGGATTACCACACACCTCAGACAAGGATGAGACGATGGCAGGAAAGGCCGCAGACCTCGCCAAGTTCCAGGTCAATATTGAAAAGCCCCAACCGCCCCCGCCGGCAGCCGAGAAGAAAACAAAACCCGCTGAGGCAACACTCATCACCAAGGGCTTTCGCATCCGTCCGGAAGCTGCGAGGCAGTTTGACCTGCTGAAAGCTGAGATAGAAACCGACGCAAACGGGAAAAACAAAGGCCCGGTGCTGATTGCCGAGGCCCTGAACATGCTGTTTGAAAAATATGGCAAACCACCTGTCGCTTAAATATGTAGATGATTAAATATTAAAATATTTAATCATCTAACAGCAATTCCCGCTCTGCCCTAACATTCCTATACGACCTATGTCGGAAGGCTCTCTCGGAGCCATTTCGTGTCCCATTTTTCGC
>JAICQC010000537.1 GCA_025938055.1 Anaerolineales bacterium
CACGCGGGTGTAGTTCAGTGGTAGAACGCTTGCTTCCCAAGCAAGATATCGTGGGTTCGAGTCCCATCACCCGCTTTGAATGATGACGTAAGCATCACGGCACTGATGTCGAGGAGAACCTTCCTCGACGTTTTTGTTTGGTAATTTGTAAGGTAGCTGTCATGTCTTCCCCAAACAGTCAAAAGTAAAATTCATGTCGGAGGTTCCTCATAATGGTCTCACCAGAAAACAAAGGAACAATACTATACGTCGAAGATAATCCTGATAACCGTCTGCTCGTGAAACGCATTTTGCTTTCCGAAGATTATGATCTTCTTGAAGCAAGAGACGCCCGCGAGGCGCTCAACGTTCTCCAGTCGGCGCGTCCAGACCTGATCCTGATGGATATTAATATGCCAGATATGGACGGCTATACCCTGACCGCCAAGATCAAATCCCTGCCAGGGTTTGAGCGTATCCCCATCGTCGCCCTCACCGCGAATGTGATGCGCGGCGATAAGGAAAAGACTCTGGAAGCTGGATGCGACGGTTATATTCAGAAGCCTCTTGATATCGATCAACTGACCCGGGAAATTGATAAATTCATTTCAAGGAGAACCAATGGCTGAAAATATTACTGATACACAACCGATTAAGAAGCCTACCATTCCCAAGGATGCCACCGTCCTGGTTGTTGAAGATAATGTTGCAAACTTCGTATTGATCGCACGCATGCTGGGGTATCTCGGCATTCACTGCGAGTGGAAAACGTCTGGCTACGAAGTGGTGGAGTATGCAGATACCCTTCAGCGCCTGGATTTGATCCTGATGGATATCCGCCTGCCGTATGAGGACGGATACGGCGCCCTCAAAAAGATCCGCGCCTCCAACCGGCTCAAGTCTATCCCCATTATTGCTGTGACCGCCGAAGCCAGCACAGACCAGATGAATAAGGCGAGAAGCTCAGGCTTCGATGGTTTCCTGGGCAAACCGCTGGACCCCGATAAGTTCCCCGACCAGATCCGGCGCATCCTGAACGGAGAATCCGTTTGGGAATTTAGTTAGCCACTCTCGTCACAATGAGGCCCGATCTGTTGAACAATCAGTCATTTCTTGTCATCGCATACTTCGTTGCGAATGGAAATCGCTTGCAGCTTGTCCAGGCTCCCAACCCACAGGGACTGGAAGTGCAAACGACCATGCCGCGCGGCAGCGGCATTTCATTATCTCTGCTTGAGGTGGAGAATTTGTTCCGCGCCGGGCCCGTTAAAGTGGATTTGAGAGACACATCATCCCTACCTCCCCCGCTAGCAGCCTACCCGCATCAATTGGGATGTAAGTCCGCCGCGTATGTACCCATTCTCCACAAAGGACAGCTGCGCGGACTTGTGTTAGTTGGCGCACGTGAAGAATATCAAGTCAGTGAAGGGGTCATCAATGCCTTTGTCAGAACCATCTGGCTGACAACCCATACAATGGATGGCTCGGGTTCAGCTGTGGAAGCGATGAATGACCGCCGGTCAGCAGAAATCAGAGCACTCAACACGCTCGCCTCGAACTCCACTAATGTAGATGATCTGCGCTCCTTCTATAAATTGATCCACGATCAGATCCGCGCCGTTATTGGGAACTACGGATTTGTTATCGCGCTGTACGATCACCGCACGAACTCCATCAACATCCCGTATCTATATGAAGACAATAGCTTTTCCTCCATCGATTCATTTCCGCTTGGAGAGGGTCTGACCTCCATCCTCATCCGGACGCGCGAACCGCTCATGCTCGTCGAAGATACCGAAAAGCGGGCAATCGCTATGGGGGCTAAGATTGCCGGCAAGGCAGCCATGTCCTGGCTCGGTGTTCCTCTGCTGGCGCGCGGCGAGGCAATTGGCGCGATCATTATCCAGGACCTTGAACACGAACACAGCTTCGATGCCAGTGACCTGCGTTTTATGGTTTCGGTTGCGAACCAAGTTTCCGGCGCCATCCATAACGTCGTACTGATTAATGGTAGTAAACAGGCTGCACTTCAGTTTGAAACCGCAGCAGAGATTGCACGCGACATCAGCAGCTCACTGGACCTTGATGAACTCCTGGAGAAAGCGGTCGAATTGATCCGTTCCCGCTTCGACTTTTATCACGCAGCGATCTTTCTCAAAGATCTCCCCGGTGAGTTTGTTGTCATCCGTGAAGCCACAGGAGATGCCGGCGCGCAATTGAAGCGCTCAGGTCATAAACTTGGCATTGGGTCGAAGTCGGTGGTGGGGTTTGTCGCCGGGCAGGGTGAGCCACTGATTGTCAATGACACAGCGCGCGACGACACATATTTCGCGAATCCATTGCTGCCTGAAACACGTGCCGAGGCAGCCTTACCCTTGCGGGTTGGCGATCGCATTGTGGGTGTTCTGGACGTTCAGAGCAAACACTCGTATGCATTTGGTGTCGAGAACCTGCGCACGCTGCAAATCCTTGCCGATCAACTTGCTATTGCCGTGGTCAATACTGAGTTGTTCGCGGAAACGCAGGAACATCTTGCACAGCACCGCCTGCTGCACCACATCACAACAACAGCCGCGTCAGGTACAACTCTCGACGAGGCACTGCAATCTGCGGTCAACGGGTTACAGGTCACGCTGGGTGGGGATCGCGTTTCCATCTTGCTGGCAGACCGTGAAAAGAAAGTCCTGGAAGTCAAGGCAGCAGTTGGGTATGCAAGGAACGTGTTTGACCTGCGTATTCCGGTCGGCAGCGGGATTACCGGCTGGGCCGCTGCACATCGTCGCACTCTACGGGTGAAC
>JAICQC010000029.1 GCA_025938055.1 Anaerolineales bacterium
GCGGTCGTGGCTCCGTCCACTTCGAGGAAAGCCAGCCAGAGATAACCCTGCCTGTGCGCATTCTGAAAGGTGGCAGTCATTTGTTCGCGCATGGCGGGATGGAGGAATTTTTCTTTATCGGGGGATTGCACCATCAAATCGAAAAAGGCATTGATCTCGGAGTCAATATTTTCGTTTCCATCCACGATATAAAAACGGACGTTCTTCTCGCTCTCGGCGGCGCGGCGCATCTTGCGGCGGATCTCGTGGCGCTGTTTCTTGTCGATGCGGGCAAGATAGTCTTCAAATGATCCGTTCAACGGGATGCGCGGCGTGGGGCGATAGATCTCCTCGTGATGGGTCCAGCCGCGCTTCTCGGCTTCCGCTCTGAGCGCGGCGAGCGTGGGAGAGGTATCGGGGAGGTTGTACCAATCGAGGGCAGACCAGCGATCTTCGAAGGAAGAAAGCTCGCCCTGAGCAGCGTCGAAGGGAAGAAAGTCGAAAAGTCCTGCTACGAAACGCGATACGTCCGCCTCGCGCACGATCAAATCCAGGTAATCTGAAATTTCGATACTGCCCACCAGCATCAGCGCGCGCTGACCGTCATACTCCGTGATGAACAACGGCGCGATGCCGATCAATTGATCGTTTTCGGCTGCCGAAATCAGAACGAGTACGGGGGGGCGGCCGCCCTCCTCCACATTCCATTCCCCGCCGCCGAGAGTCTGCCACCACTCACTGAGATATTCGTATCGGGAGAAAGGTGTGTCTGCAATGCTTTGCTCCACGAGCGCGTTCCACGTTGCTGCATCGATCTCCGAAAAATCCTTGTGCAAAATGAAATTCATTTATGCTTTTTATCCTTGGTTTAGTATCTATATGAGAGTCTCAAGTTTCGAGAACACTCCATGCTATGTCACCCTGAGCAAAGCGACACTTGCACCTGCGTGCCAGTGCAGGTGAGGGTCTTCCGAAGAGTTGAGTCTATAGGCTCAACTCTTCGGGGATTCTTCGTTCGTGGCGCTCGGTGCGCCACTCGCTCAGAATGACATTATATTTCTTATATTTGACACGCCCACTTTGGTCTACCGTCCCGCGTTGAAATTTTACCAGTATAATGATAGGGACCTTTTGAGCATTCTTACGCTGTGGCTACCTTTAATCTAAACATCCTCCCCATCCATAGACATAACGGACAGGAGTCGGCGGAACTGCCTGGCTTGCTTGCCCTCACGCCGCCGCGCAAGACCGCCCGCGGGCGCGAGCGCGATCACTTCGTCGCTTATCTGATCCTGTCGGGCAATACATCGCTCTCGGCTGCCGAAGTGAGGAAACTCACCAACGACGCAGGAGGCTCCTTCTATCAGTCCCATGGTCCGCTCACGTCTGCGATGCGCAAAGCGGCAGACCAGATCAATGCCAAACTGCTCGAACGCAATCTGGCGACGGCGAGCCACGGGGAATACGCGCTGGGGCTGCTCATCCTTGCAGTGATCAGAGAAAGTCAGTGCACCTTATTACTCAGCGGACCCACGCATGCGGTCTGGGTGAGCGACGGGAAGTCGCGTCACATTCATGAACCGGCGCTTTCCGGCAAGGGGCTGGGCGCCGCGCAAAACCTTACTGCCTACCTTTCGCAAGTGGAACTGCACCCGCAGGACCTGCTTGCGCTCTGCGCGACCTTTCCACGGGATTGGGAAGCCGACCTGCTGAACGAGCGCCCGCCCGCCTCACTGGATGCCAGTTACCGCAAGCTGACATTTACCAAAGGTGACCTGAACGCGGTCCTGGTGCAGGCGCAGAGCGGGCACGGGACGATCACGATCCTGCGCCCGGATGTGAACTCGGCGCGTCACGCGGCGCGCCAGCCGGAGCCCGTACCTGCTGCGGAGGTTAACGCTGCTCCACAGCAAATGGGACCGCAGAATCACGAAGTACAGAATGAAGTAGTTCCGCCTGGGACGGAACCTCAAACGGAAGAAGCGGTTTCGAATCCTCAAGCGATTATTACAGAAGAAAAACTCGATGCACTGGCAGAATTCGCCGCGCATTACGTGCAGCCCTCTGCCTACGCGATCCCGCCGCAGCCTGAGAGCGGGATGCCCCCTCCAAGCGAAGAAATACCGGCAGCAGCCTCCGGCGGGCGCGGCTTTCCCTCCTCCATCCCGCGTGCAAAACCAGTTGAGCAGCAGCCTGTTGTAGAAGAGGAAAATGTTGAAGACAGTATAACGGCTCAGCCTGCTGAAAACTCTTCCCGCTCCTGGAGGTCGCGCCGGCGCAGGCAGCGCTCCGATGCGCCTGCCGCGGCGACGCGCCAGGTGGCAAAGGTAATGGTCGGTGGGATACAGACCGGGCGGCGCCTGAACGAGCGCATCGGCGCGTTCCTACGATCGTTCCTGCCGCGCCTGCTCCCCGGCTCGGATGCAAAACAGCCCTATTCCCTTCCCACCTATGCGTTGATCTTTATTGCCGTGGTGATCCCGGTGACGGTGGTCACGGTGGCAAGCGTCGTCTATCTGCGCTTTGGGCAAAGCATCCAGTACGACGAGCTCTTCGCGCAGGCGAACAATGCGAAGGCACAAGCCGTAAGCGAAACCGATCCCACACGTCAGCGCGATGCGTGGCAGAGGGTGCTGGTATATCTCGACGACGCCGATGAATACCGCGAGACAGACGAATCGAAACAACTGCGTTCGGAGGCGCAATTCCAGCTCGACATCCTGATGGGGATCAGCCGCCTCGAATTCCTTCCCGCGTTCGGCGGCGGGCTCGGCAGTTCCATCCAGATCAGCCGCATGGCTGCCAGCGAAAGCGACCTGTATATGCTGGACGCCGAAGCAGGCAGGATTCTGCATGCCTCCTTCACAGGCAGAAGCCTCGAGATGGATACCGCTTTTAGTTGTCAGCCCGGTTCGTATGGCGGTTATCAGGTCGGTACCCTGATCGACCTGCTGGCGCTGCCAAAGGTCAATGCGGTGGGCGCGACCGTCATGGGCATCGACGACGGTGGGAACCTGCTTTATTGCGCGCCGGATCAGGTCCCGCAAGCCATTCCCCTGCCATCCCTTCCGAATACCAACTGGGGACGCATTACCTCCTTTGCACTGGACAGCGGCAACCTGTATGTGCTCGATGCGCAATCGCGCGCGGTGTGGGTCTTTTTGGGTCAAGACAGCGCCTTCGTTGCCGCGCCATATTTTTACTTCGGTAATGAAATTCCGGTGAATATCGACAGCGCCATCGACCTGACTGTGAACAGCGATGACCTGTATATGCTGCATGCAGACGGACATCTTTCCACCTGCACCTTTAGCCGCCTCTCCGAAGTTCCCACCCGCTGCCAGGACCCCGCGCCGCGCGTAGATAATTATCCCGCTCACCAGGGTGTCGACATCTTCCAGCAGACACACTTTACGCAGATGGGGATCACCAGCCCGCCCAATTCTGTGATCCTTTTGTTGGATTCTGAAAACCGGAGTGTCTTCCGCTTTTCGCCGCGTTCCTTCGAATTGCAGACTCAGGTGACGGGTTATGCCGGGGATGCCAACCCGTTCAAGGACGGGTCCGCCCGAGCGATGGCGGTCAGCCCCAACTACGTCCTGTATCTCGCGATCGGCGATCAGGTGTACTTCGCGACCAATATGCCCTGATCCTCACACTGCTGACGCCGTGCGCGGCGCTTCGGGCAATTCGATGACCATCTTCAACTCCTTCTTCCGCAGACGAAAACCTTCGCCGCCGTTCGCGACCCAGCTACAGACGGCTCCCGATAATTCGGATGAGCCCGTGCAAGTGACGGTCCTCAAGACGCTGGTCATCGTCTACGACCCGGTGGTGGATTCCAAGACAGGGAAAAGACTTTCACAGTTCATGAACTGGAACCGGGTGGAAGATCTGGCAAAAGGCTTCATGACAGACATCCTGCAGGTGAGCGGCGGACTGGCACGCTATCAGATCATGCAGCGCATCGACGTGGATGGCTTCCCTGCCAAGGTCGACGGGTACTACTACGACGCGCGAACCTATCTCGATGTGGTGCGCGGCGTTTCACGACCCTATATGCCGCAGGAAGCGGATTACCATGCGATCATCAACCGCTTCAATATCCTGCAGCTCGTGGCAAGGGATGAGATCGACGAGGTCTGGGTCTTTAACTTTCCGCATGCGGGTTTTTACGAATCGATCATGGGTGGTCCCGGCGCATTCTGGTGCAACGCCCCGCCGCTGAAAAACACGGATGCAGCAAAGCGGCGCTTCGTCATCATGGGGTTTTCCTATGAACGCGGCGTCGGAGAGATGCTCGAGAATATGGGGCACCGGGCAGAGTCCATTCTGGAAAAGACGTTTGAGAAGTTGACCGGCGACGACAACTTATGGAAGCGCTTTATCCGTTATGAAAGAACAGCGCCTGGCAAAGCCGCGCTGGGAAACATCCACTTTGCGCCGAACAGTGAGCGTGATTACGATTGGGGGAACTCCGGCTCAGTCTTAAGTGAGTGTGATGACTGGTCAAAAAACTTCCCGGATTTCAAAGGGGATGTCCGCCTGGTGACAGCAGAGGAATGGGGTAACGGGGATACCCGCAAGCATCACCTCTGGTGGTTTAGGCATGTACCCAGAGTCGCCGGTCGTAAAAATGGCATCCGCCACAATTGGTGGCAATACATTATGAATCCAAATTATGTCGGGGAATGAGTTCGGCAGATTTTATGGAGTGAAATGGGATTTCATCGATTATCAGGACTGTAAGCGCATGATTTCAAACCTGTAATGTTTGACTCTCATGCGCAGAATACAATAAACCCCTGCACAGTTTTTTAATCGCTCCCTGGTGAAACTGGTTTGAGAAACAAAGAAGATTATATCCATGTTACGACTTGCCTATCCGGCTAATAAGCGGCTACCTCATATTTTCATTACGATTATCTTTGCATTGTATGTAGTGCTATTCGCAGTACTTCATGAGCGTATCGGAAGTGGCATTGCATCCCTTGCCACCGTCCCGGTGATTGGTGCAAGCTGGTATTTTGGTGTCCGTGGGGGAATACTGACAGCCGTCCTGTTGATTCTGGCAAATACAGTCATACTACTCACGGGAGATGACCCTCACATTGAACAGTTTACTGCCCCGGGCTATTTGATCGGCAGTGCTTCCCTGTTCCTGATCAGTCTGGTGGTTGGGAGTCTGGCAAGGGTTACGCGCGAGCGCAGGGAAGCCATCCTTAAACTGGAAGAATATGAACGGGAACGCCAGGCACATACCACGTTCCTGGAATCACTGGGTTCCATTACCAGCCGGGCACTTGAGGCGGATAGCCTTGAGTCAACCTTGAAGATTCTTGTCGAGAGAATCAGCAAACTTTTTGAGGCAGATGATAGTTTCTTTTCGCTATGGAGCGAAGCAAAACAGGTGCCCATCCCCACCGTTGCATATGGCTCCATGAGGGATATCTATTCCTACATACAGTTTGAACTTCACGACCGGGTTCCAAGCGTCTTTGCCTTCGAAGCGGGGCAGCCGGTTGCAATCCCGGACATCAATGACTCTCCTCATATTGAACCAAAGATCGCGGCAATTTATCCCAGCCAGTCCCTACTTGTCATCCCGCTGGTTACGCAGAACCGAAAGCTCGGTTCTCTGCTCCTGGGCTATAACAAGAGACGGTCATTTATCCAAACTGAAATGGAACGGGCTCAAACTGCCGCCGAGCAGGTCGCCCTGGTGCTATCGAAATCGCTCCTGCTTGAAGAGGAACGAAAACAGGTCCGGCAGCTGACCGCCCTGCACGACATTGCCCTGATCTCCATCGACATCGACAACGAAGATGAATTGATCAATCGCCTGACCGATGTGATTGGTCAAAACTTATTTCCCGATAATTTTGGCGTCTTATTGTTCGATGAACAATCCGGGGTTTTGCATGCCCATCCGTCCTATCGCTTCTTTGCTGAAGATGAGCGCCACATGATGGACGTGCCGATAGAGCGGGGGATCACAGGCCTGGCTGTACGCACAGGCAGAGCACAGCGGATCGGGAACGTGCGGCAGGCAAGTGAATATCTGGATGTGGATGAACGAACGATTTCTGAGCTTTGTGTTCCCATCAAGTTCAAGGAACGGATTCTGGGCGTCATCAATGCCGAAAGCACAAAAAAGGATGCTTTCACAGAGGACGATGAACGTCTGCTGGTGACGCTGGCGGGACAGATCGCGACAGCCATCGAACAGATCCATAAGGCGCAGTCGGAACGGAAGTGGCTTGACCAACTCGCCCACTCTAATGACCTGATCTATGCCCTGGCGCAGATCACCACTCACATGGAAAAAGCCTTTAGCACAGGCGATATTATTCGAAATCTGGGCGAGGAACTAAAAAAGATCGATCTGACCTGCATTATGGCTACCTATAGTAATGACAGGAACCTGTTCACTGTCAGCTACACATCCATGGATCCCCAGCTCATTGAAATCGTAGAAAATAATCTTGGTTATCCAATGATTACCTATACATTTGCTCCTGACAAACTAGGTCCCGGAAACCTCCTCTATCCCACCGTGTTATCCAGCCCTGTGGATGAAATCCAACAGATCTTCGCTCGCATACCCAGGCAGGGCGTCTCAGACCTACTTTCTGACATTGGGGTCGGACCTGAGAGAGAGCCGTTACGCCTGCCGCTTGTATTTGAAGAAAACCTTCTGGGCATTTTATGGATCTGGGGAGAAAATCTCACAAAAGCAGACCTGCCGATCATGTCCATCTTTGCAAAACAGATCGGGGTCTCCCTGGAGCGCGCCCGGCTCTTTCAGGAGGTCCAAAGCCTGGCGCTCACCGATCACCTTACGGGACTCCAGAACCGCCGCAGCCTCTTCGAGCTGGGGCGTGTGGAATTTTCCCGGGCGCACCGCATGCACCGCCCGTTTTGCTGCATGATGCTGGACCTTGATAACTTTAAGCAGGTCAATGACACACACGGCCATGCTGCTGGCGATCTGGTCTTAAAGGAATTTGCCAGGCGCTGCAAGAGTTCAGTTCGTGAGATCGATCTTGTGGGCAGGTACGGAGGAGAGGAACTGGTTATTCTTCTGCCGGAAACAGATCGAAAAACATCAATTCTGGTTGCCGAACGCCTGCGCGCCTCCATTGCATCGAGACCGATCAGGGTTTTAGACAAGGAAATTGCCGTGACGGTCAGCATCGGTGTGGCAACACAGGATGAAAACACTTCTCAACTGGAAACCCTGATCGCACGCGCCGATCAAGCCATGTATATCGCAAAACACAAAGGGCGGAATCGCGTGGCAATGAGCAAATAACGCACATTAACCGGATATTTTCAGCGCCACCATCGTTACATCATCCACGAGGGGCTTGTCTCCGCCGAACGCGCTGACAGCCTGCCGCACAGCCTGCAGAAGGTCAGGCGCGGGCCGGTCGGCATGCTGGTGAATCAGTTCAGCCAGGCGCTCCTGCCCAAACTGTTCGTTGCTGATACTCAACACTTCCGTCACGCCATCGGTATACAGTAACAGAGAATCACCGCCTGAAAACCCGATCGATTCCATCCTGGCATGAAAATCTTCAGCCAGTCCAATGGCTGGCGCAGTCGGTTTCAGCCAGATGATCGAGGAACCCTCTCTGCGGCGCACGGCTGGCGGGTTGTGCCCCGCGTTGACATAGGTCAGCGTAAGCGTAGCCGGGTCAAACCGCGCCAGGAAAACGGTGACAAACGTAGTGAAATGAATGTTATGGATGTAGAAACGATTGATGCGCTCCAGGATTTCAGCGGGGGAATCTGTATAAGGGGCCATCGTCCGCAGCGCAGTTTGCAGGCTGCTCATGAGCATACCCGCCGAAACGCCATGTCCACTCACGTCTGCGATGACCAATCCATGAGTCCCGTCGCGGAACTGGAAGAAATCGAAATAGTCGCCGCCGATGATCTCGGACGGACGACTGAAGGCAGCCAGTTCCACACCCCGGATTTGGGGCATACGCTGCGGCAGCAAGGCACGCTGAACCACCTGCGAGAGTTCCAGCTCAGATTCCAAGCGCCGCCGCTCATCTTCGGAGTAATGATCCAGACAAACCGCCGCGGTGTAATCCATTTCAAGGAGCTGTGCGTCCACATACCCGTGACAGACTACACAAACGCCGAGGGTCTTGTCATCGATTTTCTCCAGGCTGGTCTCAATGACGTGCAGGTGCGTTTCGATACATTCTTCATCATTGCCCAGGCAAACTTCCTTCTCCGGCTCAGGCGCAGTCTCCAGGAATTCTGTAATTTCCTTTTGCTTCTCCTCCAACCCTTGCTGAATACGTTCGTAAAGCTCAGTAACCATCCAACCTCCAAGTTGCTTGGTGCCGTTAGAACATTTGTCTGATTCTGACACTATTATACAGAAAAATCTTACATCATGAGATGGGCTTCCAAACCTCATATAAACCCAGATTCCCCGTCGCGCCATCCGAGTAAAAGGTGTCTGTGATTTGAAAGTGACTGGCTTGGGCTAATTCGCCAAATTCCTTCTCATCAAAGTGATGGACGTACCGTAAACCTGCTCCTCCACTGCGCCAGTCGAGCAGATAATCATTTGCGTCCACCTCGCCAGGCGAAAGCCCTATCTTCGACCAATCCTGAATCCTTGCCTTGAGTTTTTCACTGTTCAGGAACTGCCAGTTGGAATGGATAAAGATGCCGTCATGCCTGAGCAAGTCATGGACTACGCGCAAGATATCCAGGCGCAACTCAGTAGAGGGAATATGATGCAGCACTGCAAAGGCAGTCACCACGGACCAATTACCACTTACCAATAACTGTTCTTTAGCGGCTGACAGCTCCATCAAATCCATTTGCATAAACCTGGCAGAGAAGCCCCCCGGCTGGGCTTCCGCTTCCCGCAGCAGCGGCAGGCTGAAGTCTATGCCAAGATATGAGCCGCGATGATCGCGCTTCGCCAGTTCGCGCGCCAGTTCCCCGTTCCCGCAGCCCGGATCCAATATCGACTCATCCCCATTCAGCCTCTCGAGCACGCGCCGTACCCCCGGCTGGATGCGCTGGCGGGTCGCCGAGAAGGAGTCGCCAAAACGAGTGTAAAACTCCCGATTAATCTCAGTTAAGCGCGTTGCGATGCTTAAATCCATGTGAAGATTATAACGGGTATAATCTCGGCATGTTTTCGGCTACTGAGATCGAGCGTCTTTCTGAAGAGTTCGAAACGAAATGCCCTCAGGAGATCATCAAATGGGCTGTGGACACGTTTTGGCCTCAAGTCGCGCTGAGCTCTTCTTTTCAGACGCAGTCTGTGCCGTTATTGCACATGGCATGGCTGATCCGACGTGATATCCTGATCTTTTTTCTGGATACAGGTTATCACTTTTGGGAAACGCACATGTTTCGTGAACGCCTCTCGGCGCACTGGCAGTTGAATGTGCTGGATTTATATCGTGACCCGCGCTGGGACGAATTTGCCCGTCATCGCACACGCTCGCTGCCTGTCGCTGACCCAAACCTGTGCTGCTTCATCCATAAGGTCCAGCCAATGCAAAAGGCGTTGAAGGATATGAGGGCATGGATCAGCGGCATACGCCGCGATCAAACCTCCGTGCGGGCGCAGGCAAAAATCCTCGAATTGCAGGAGGATGGCTTACTGAAGATCAACCCGCTCCTGAACTGGACGAAGGAAGACATAAAAAGATATTCACAGGAGCACCGCCTGCCGGCGCATCCGTTGTTTCAGCGAGGCTATCGAAGTATCGGCTGTTCCCCCTGTACGATCGCCATCGGACTCAACGACGATGAGCGTGCCGGGCGCTGGGTTGGACGCGAAAAAACAGAATGCGGTTTACACACCGAGATGTTCCAGCATAAGGATGTGGCTGAATTGAAAAGCGATTTTAGAATCGATCCGATTGAAGTGAAAGAGTAATGCAGACAGAACGACAGGAACTTTGGCGCTCTACCCACCTCCTCACAGAGGATAAAAGAGATCTGGCACGGACTGTGCTAGAGGAGATTCGGCGCGGGCGCGACGTGACGAAAACGCTGCGCAGCTATCCTTTGCAAAGCGGCGGTTACCTCAACAAATCCATGCTCGTGGCGGTGTACAACGAGATGGTCGCAGCGGGAGAGATCCATGAGGACGCGCGCCTGCTTGAGCGCATTCGCATGAAGCCTATGCGTACGCTTTCCGGCGTGACGACGGTCACGGTGCTGACGAAGCCGTATCCATGCCCCGGGAAATGCATCTTCTGCCCCACCGATGTGCGCATGCCCAAGTCCTACCTGCCGGACGAACCGGGCGCCATGCGCGGGCTCGAGCATGAGTTCGACCCGTATGCACAAGTCCGCTCCCGAATCGAACAGCTCGCCTCGGTGGGTCATCCCACGGATAAGATCGAGCTGCTCATCCTCGGTGGTACATGGTCATCCTACCGACGCGATTATCAGGAATGGTTTATCAAACGCTGTTTTGACGCGATGAATGGGCCTATTCCCCCTGTGTCCCCCCTTCCCTTAAGGGAAGGGGGGAGCGGGGGGTTAGGTGAAGCCCACTCCCTCAACGAAACCGCCCACCATCGCAACGTGGGGCTGGTTATTGAAACCCGACCCGACGAGATCACGCCTAAGGAATTACAGTGGCTGCGTCACCTCGGCGTGACCAAGGTGCAGATGGGCGCGCAGAGCCTTGACGACCACATCCTGGAAATCAATAAACGCGGGCACGATGTGGAATGTACGCGGCGCGCCACGGCATTACTGCGTGCCGCAGGATTCAAGATCGTTCTGCATTGGATGCCTAACCTGCTGGGTGCCACACCCGAATCAGACCGCGAGGATTTCACACGCCTCTGGAACGAATTCTGCCCGGACGAAATAAAGATCTACCCGAATCAACTGCTGGCAAACGCAGAGTTATATGAGTACTGGCAGCGCGGCGAATTCAAGCCGTACACCACGCAAGAGCTGATCGACCTGATCGCAGACATCAAACCAACCATTCCGCGCTACTGCCGCGTCAATCGGGTGATCCGCGATATACCATCCACCAATGTCGTCGAGGGCAATCGCAGGACCAGCCTGCGGCAGGATGTCCACGATGAGATGAAACGGCGCGGGACGCGCTGTGAGTGCGTGCGCTGCCGTGAGGTGCGCGGCAAATCTGTCCACCCGGAATCACTGCGACTGGATGACAGGGTGTATACGGCGGGCGCGGCGGAGGAGCATTTCATTTCGTACATCACGCCCGATGACAGACTGGCGGGGTTTATGCGTTTGTCATTACCCGGTAAAGACTCGCCGCAGACCGGCATGGCTGACCTGAATGGCGCGGCATTGATCCGTGAGGTACACGTCTATGGACAGTCGCTGCCGGTCGGCGCGGAGCAACAGGGCGCGGCGCAGCATGCAGGTTTGGGAACGCGCCTGCTCGAAAAGGCAGAAGAGGTCGCAAAGGCGGGCGGCTTTGAGCGTATGGCTGTTATTTCCGCCGTGGGGACACGGGGATATTATCTCGAGCGCGGTTTTGAACGCGGGGAACTTTACCTCACCAAAAACCTGACCTAAAAACCTTGCGAAGGTTGGTCGTCGACTCTCTATCAGTTTCTCCAAAACCTTCGCAAGGTTTATGTGCAAGCCACATATTTTCTTCATCCTTAATTAATGAATTAGAGTTATGTTAATCATCCAATCGGATGCTTGACTTGCGTTCGGCGCAGTGTAACAATACTCTCATGGACTATAAAGATTACTATAAAACACTGGGTGTGGAACGTAACGCCAGCGAGGAGGATATTCGTAAAGCCTATCGCAAAATGGCAATGCAATATCATCCGGACCGTAACCCCAATGACAAGCAAGCCGAGGAACGATTTAAGGAGATCAATGAGGCGTATCAGGTCCTGCATGATCCCCAAAAACGCGCCCATTACGACCAGCTTGGGAGTGACTACTCGAGGTGGCAGCAACGCGGCGCGCCCGGAGACTTCAACTGGGACCAGTATGGAGGCTTTCCTGGCGGCGTGCGCGTCGAGTATGGTGATCTTGACGATCTATTTGGCGGTGCCGGCGCCGGCGGTTTCTCCGATTTTTTCCGCACGATCTTTGGGCAGGCTGCGGGAACCGGGACAGGCACGCGTGCGCGTACACGCCGGCAGCCGCAGGGCTATCAGCAGGAACTGGAGATCACTCTGGACGAGGCATACCAGGGGACCACGCGCCTGCTACAAAGCGATGGCAAACAAAAGCAGGTCCGCATTCCTCCCGGCGTTCGCACCGGCTCCAAGGTCCGTGTAGCGGGTGCCGGTCCCAATGGGCTGGACCTCTATCTGATCGTGGAAGTCAAGGACGACCCACGCTTCGAGCGCCGCGGTAGTGATCTTCACACAACAGCCACTGTCAGTGTATTCACAGCCATTCTCGGTGGCGAGGCAGAGGTGGAAACCCTGAGCGGAAAGATCAAGCTCAACGTTCCGGCAGGCACACAACCAGAGCAGGTCTTCCGGCTGGCGGGGCGAGGCATGCCCAGCGTGAAGAACCAGAACGAAAAAGGCGATCTCTACGTCCGCCTGAAAGTCCAGATCCCCAAATATCTTTCTCCCAAACAACGTGAGTTATTAGATGAAGCCTCACGGCTTAAATTTTAGGAAGGATGAAATGAAACGAGTTTTACTTGTAGTATCGGTTTTGATGATCGCCATGCTTGCCTGTCAGGTGACGGGGCTTCCCTCTCTTCCACAGCCGACACCAGCTGTGCAGATCCAGGCGACGGCTCCCTCCCTGCCAACTCCTGCGGACCCTGCCGAGGCGGGCAGCACGCTGGAGGCACTTTACGAGCAGGTTCTGCCCGGGGTGGTTGCCATTCAGACAGACACAAGCCAGGGGTCTGGCTTTGTGTTTGACAGTGAAGGTCATGTGGTGACAAATCAGCATGTGGTGGAAGGTGCAAGCGAAGTGGAGGTGACTTTCGCCTCAGGCTTCAAAGCATACGGAACAGTGATCGGTTTCGATGTTGATGCAGATATCGCGGTTATCAAGGTGGACGCGCCCGCCGACCAGATCCATCCCCTGGCGATCGGCGATTCCAACACACTGAACGTCGGCGAGCAGGTTGTAGCTATCGGCAATCCGTTCGGCTTGGATGGCACCATGACTCTGGGAATCGTGTCGGGACTTGGACGGACCCAACCTGCGCATGCTGACCCTGACGGCGGCGGATTCTTTAGCACAGCCGATATCATCCAGACGGATGCCGCCATCAACCCCGGCAATTCGGGTGGTCCGCTCTTTAACTTGCAGGGCGAAGTGGTCGGTGTCAACCAGTCCATCCGTACAGGGACCTTCAATGATGTCACCGGTAACGCCGTGAACTCCGGCGTGGGCTTCTCGATCTCGATCAACCTGGTCAAACGCATAGTGCCATACCTGATCCGCGATGGAAATTACGAATACCCCTATTTAGGCATTTCCTCAGCAGCGGACTTAAGCCTGGCTGCGATCGAGGCACTGGGGCTGAATACCTATACCGGCGCGTACGTGACCAACGTGACACCGGGCGGTCCCGCTGACCAGGCTGGCATCCGCGGCGGCAGTCAGGCTACGAATCTCAATAATCTGCAGGCGGGTGGAGATGTTATCACTGCCATCGATGGGCAACCTGTGGAGACATTCGATGATTTGCTGGGGTATCTCACGACAAGCAAATCCCCCGGCGAGATCGTCGTGCTGACCATCCTCCGGGATGGTCAGACCATGGATGTGACAGTTACATTAGGCACACGCCCTTAAAAAATTTCAGGCGGCACTATGGTGCCGCCTGAAGCTTTAACTAACCAAATCGTTCCTCGCGCCAGACGTCAGCACGGTTATGGTAACCCGCCTGTTCCCAGAACCCGCGCCTGTCGCGTGGCATGAATTCGAGCGAACGCAGCCATTTAGCGCCCTTCCAGAAATAGGGTGTCTCAAGATCTTTCTGGCCGGGGAGCAACCCCACCACGCCGCGCAGCGGATACCCATGATCGGGTGAGATCGGCTCACCGTTGAAGTGGGTGGCGAGCAGAAAGTTGTCCTGCAGAACAACCTCAAGCGGGAGATTCACGGTAAACCCGTATTCGGCATGCTGCATCACGTGCGTGGCACTCGGCTTGATCTTGAAGAGACCGTTCTCCACCATCGTTTTGACGGAAACGCCCTCCCAGACCGTGTCGAACTTGCTCCAGCGCGTCACGCAGTGGATATCCATCTGGATCTTGGAGCGAGGCAACTGGTTGAATTGGTCCCACGTCCAGGTTTTTTCCTCCTCCACTTCGCCCCAGACGCGGAAATCCCATGTGGCGGCGTTGAAATGCGGCACCGGTCCATAATGCAGGACGGGGAATTTCAGGGTCAGGGACTGCCCGGGAGGCAGACGCCCCTCCTGACGAACGCGCTGCTCCTCCTTGCGGCGATCCAAGCCTTCAAACGATGAAAACATAATAATCTCCTGTCAAAATTATATCAATAACTTTACAAATAGACTCCGGCTATGGACGATTCGTTACTTCGGGTCGATAATAGGTTGATTAGAGAACTTTTCGTATCTGTAAAGACTAGATTGCCCCTTTTTCCCAATCCAAAACTCTGGGTTTTCAAAAAGGTTTATAATACGGTGAAACCCGGAAAGCAGATTTATTCTTTGATGCTATTTTCTAGAACTTTTGGAACCCTGGGTGCCTTCTATTTCGTGGAGCACAAAAAGTGAGGCTCGATGAATGAGGGAGTATCTCTATTGAAGGCTGCTCAGAAACTTGACGAGGAGGCGCTGACTGCTATCTTCGATCAGTTCGCGCCTGCGATTTACAAATATACCCTGCGTTTATGTCACGACCAGATCGTGGCAGACAATATTGTGGGCGATGTCTTTGCTCAACTGCTCGAACAGTTTGGGCAGGGCAAGGGTCCGCGCACAAATCTGCGATCCTACCTTTATCAGACAGCCTACCACCTGGTGGTCGATCGCTCCCGCGACAACCAGCACAATGCGCCCCTGGAAGTGGCTGCGAACGCCTATGAGGGCGGACAGTTCGCACCGACACAGTCTCAGATCGAGGAACGCGTGATGATGGAGGCGTTGATCACTGCCATGAACACGGAACTGACCGAGGACCAGCGCCATGTGATCATCCTGCGTTTTCTGGAGGATTTCAGCCTCAAGGAAACGGCTGAAATCATCGGCAAAGAAGTCAACAACATCAAGGTAATTCAGAACCGCGGGATTGCCAAACTCCGAAAGGCAATGGGGCTCCACCTCGAAGACGAAGAAGACAACTGGTAACCTGCCATGGGCCTTGATCCCCACGATCAGGAAGTCATACGGTTACTCGCCAGGCTAAAAGAGGCGGACTCGGAATATCCACAAGAGTTACTGGCTACGCGTCGCCTACGTTACTTGAGGCGCATGGGGGAAATAGAGCTTGGAATTGGCAACAGGGTGGAAGCTAGCCAGGTAACAGAGAGTATAACGCCCCAGGCACCGCCTACAGTCAGGAGCGCACTTTTGGAAACAGTTCTCGTGGTTGCGATCCTTGCAGAAGCGGGCGCCGTTGCGTATTTAAATCGCGGCAAACTTGCAGACCTGCTCCAGACGATCACCAGCCAACCGGAAGTTCAGGAAATCATATCTCCGCCTGAGACTGTGACATCTGCAGCGCCAGGAATAGTCAGCCTATCGCCAGTTGCCACGCCTACAGTTCTCTCGCCCACCATCTCATCGAGCCCCACCGAGGTCATCGTCACTCACACAGGCACACCCAGCCCTGAGAGTTTGGCAGTCACGCTAACCGTAGTCGGTCCCAATAGTGGTGAGCCTACCCGGGTTGATTCCACGCCCGTCCCCAATGGAAACAATGGCAACCACTACGGGCAGACGCCGAAGCCCGAGAGAACCAAGGAAAACAACGGTAACAATGATAACAAACCTCCCAGAGATTAGCCAAAGCCTACCAAACCCAAGTAATAGGAATCGACCTCCTGGCAAGCCAGCGTACACGCAGCAGATCAGGAGGTTTGTTTTTTTAGAGAAAACTTGACGAATTAATCAGATATCACTTGAACATAATCAGTGGCTTTATCCCCGAACAGCCCACTGACCCAATGATAAAGCGCGTACAGCTCCAGCGCAAAGGGCAGATAACCGCCGTAGCCAAGCAAAGGCATTTCAAAGACATGTAGCCAGTCTCCCCATGCGACATGGTAAATCCACTTTGGATAGGAAAAGTAATTCCACATCTCCCAGAAGAAGGCAGTCAGCAAAACACCCAGCCACAGCGCAATGACAGGTCGCCAATCTCCGTTTCGGGTCCAGTGTGCCAGGGAGCGGTTCCCGAGCCAGATGTTAACCGGCTCCAAAATAAAGTATAGCGACAGCCAGATAAACGGGAAGAAAATTTGGGGCCGGAACAACATCAGCGCCAGCATGACCCAGCCGAGGACGAAAAAGGTAAGCGTTGTTCGTTTCTCGGTGCCAATCACGGGTCCGCGCTGGAGACGCTTCACAACGTCAAAGCTGGCAAACAGCTCGGCGCTCCCGAATACAGCCGGGATGACTGTTGTGAAGCTCAAAGTCGTCCAGAAGGCATATTCAAGGGGCGAGAAAATTTCCACACCCAGGTAGGTCCAGTTCTGGGTTCGGAGGTTGAGCAGTTCGAAGATCCACCAGACCGGCGCCGAGATGAGGAACAGCCCCACATATTTGCGCGGGTTACGAGTCAGCAGGGACGTACCCGTCCGCCAGAAGACGAGAGCGTCGATCGCCAGGCAGTACCCAAGCCATAAGGGAAAAAACCCCCAGTGTGTGCGCGCGCCGGTCAATATCCAATTGAAAGCCCAGAACACAACTATCAGGCTCAGACCGAGCCACCCATGGACAGGAAGCCTGGTTTTTTGAGACTCAATATTTTTGATCTTGATATTGGTTGTCATGCTTCAAGTTTACACTAGGAAAATAAAATACGCGATAGCTGATGAACACAATGATTTTGCAATCTTTTGACAAACCTTGATAATTTCCTGTAAGGTGTTAAGCATTAATTTCATGCTATAGTGTTGGCACAACATCCGATAAAGGCAAACCCGGCGAAAGCCGGCGACGCAAAGCTATGGGTCTACCGCCATGCTAGATTGGTCATGACCGCCAGGCCGCCGAAGATCACAAAATGAATTTTGTGCATTTTAGGCCTGGCTTCGATAAGCCAGGCTTTTTTATCGGGTGGCTACATATCACAGCGCAGCTCGATTGGCATTCGGGTTGCCCAAAGGAGAAAAGCCATGTTACGTAATTTCAAAGTCCTATTGTTCGTATTCGCTGTCCTCGTGATCGCCGGAAGTGCCTACGCCTTCGCTGCAACAAACACTGTTGCGGAGAGCGCCGCCGGTTTCAAGGCGAGTGTGGTCCCAGGCTATGCTGCGACCAACATTGTGTATGACCTGGATGCAACTGATCCCACCCTCGTCGATGCAATCACATTCGATATTTCGCCCAGCAGTGGGTCGGCGGCAGCGGCCCTCGTCAAGGTTCAGACCGAAGACGCCGGCACCTGGACGGACTGCTCCCTTTCCGCCGGTGTTGCGCCCGCCATATCCGCGACCTGCACATTTGGGTCTCTCTCGGTTGAGGATCTGACCGCCTTGAATATCGTCGCCAGCAGCAGCACCGATCCGGCTCCGTAATTTGCTGCTCTTGAACGTGTTCCAATAAGATCTGTCATTAAAGATAAGGCTTGGGAGATCCAAGCCTTATCTTTAATAAGACCAGATGAGACAGTACGCTCCATAAAACAGAGAACGCAATTCGCTTATGAGAAAGTCCTGGCATTCACCGTCTGTTGCTGCCAACCTGATTCTTGCTATAAGCCTGGCAATCCTATGGATTTCCTTTGCACCCACCCGGTTGGGAGGAAAGGTCTCCTATATCATGGTAAACGGCATCAGTATGGAACCCGGTTACCATCTGGGCGACCTGACCATCATGCGTAAGGCGGCCGCCTACCAGGTCGGGGATGTCGTTACTTACCACGACGCCGAAATGCAGGCTTATGTTATTCATCGGATTATCGGGGTGGACCAAGATCAGTTTGTACTCAAGGGTGACAACAATTCGTGGATCGATGCCTACCGCCCGACCCACGAAGAGATTATTGGCAAGTTATGGGTCCATATCCCTAAACTCGGACGGGTTTTCAAGTGGCTGCGTGCGCCGCTGAACATGGCTCTCACGATTGGTTTACTCGGAGGAATTCTTATGGCTGGTATGCTAAAACCTTCACAACGCGGAACGATGAAAAGGAGCCCCACTGGAAGTTTCAGTGGAGCACTGGAAGCCGGGCTGTACACGTTTGCATTTTTCGCCCTGGTCTTTGTAGGGCTGAGTGTTTTTGCCTTTGCTCGTCCGCTTAACCGGCCTGCGGACAAGATCCAGTATAAACAGGAAAGTCACTTCTCCTATTCTGCGACAGGAACGCCGGTGATCTATGATACGGAAACCGTGCGTTCAGGTGAGCCCGTTTTTCCGCGCCTGACATGTTTCCTCAACATCGGCTTTACCTATACCGTGCTAGGAACTGGATTACAGGATGTTTCGGGAAGTCACCAGTTGATCGCGCGTGTCATGGACGAACAGAGCGGCTGGCAGCGCACGATTCCTATGAACGAACGGACGCCTTTCAGCGGCAATTCGTTTTCC
>JAICQC010000586.1 GCA_025938055.1 Anaerolineales bacterium
GCACTCAATGTTTCATCCCACCCAATGGTATACTGATTAAAATTGAAAATGCAAGGATAATTTCACTCAACGTTCGGTTGGAGAATTCCGTATGGAAATGAGATTTTATATGAGGATTATCAGGAGGGGGTGGTGGCTGATCCTAATTGCTGCGCTGGTTGCTGTCAACTTGTCTCTCGTATATTCGTATTATTTGACACAGCCGACCTATGAAGCTTTCGCACGTTTTATCGTTAGTCCGAATATCCAAAACATAGCAAGCGGAGACCTGATTAACAGTCTGGAAGCACTGGACAGGCGATCGATCGTTTCCACCTATGCCGAAGTCTTGAACAGCCGAGAGATTATCAATGGGACGATGAATTTATTGGGAGCAGATCCGGCACAGTTCAATAACTATCAAACGCTTGTGACCGTCTTGCCCGAGGCAAACATTATCCGCTTCAGTGTAAGGGGACCAGATCCCGAGGTGGCTGCCATCCTGGCAAATTCAATTGGTCAGAACGCCATCGATTTTATTCAAAATCTCTACGTCATCTACAACATTGAATTCCTCGACCAGGCTGTTGTTCCTAGTGAGCCCATTGAGCCCAAACCGATTCAAAATGCGGGGCTTGCCCTCTTGGTGGGTACCGTCGCGGGGATCGGGCTGGCGATTTTCCGGGATCAGCTATCGTCCACGCTCGACCGGTTGGGCGAGCGCAACAAAATCGATTACGAGTCGCTGGCTTACACCCGGCCTTCTTTTGAAAGAAGGATACGCCAGGATCTTAGCAGCCAGCCGGATAGTGTCCTGACGTTTGGCATTATCCATTTGAATGGAATCCAGGATTTTTACGACTCGCTGCCACAGGCGTATATCAACAAGATCATGCGTCACGTAGCAGAGACACTTAAGTATCAGCTTCGCGGCAATGATATTGTGGGGCGATGGTCCAACCTGCAGTTTGCCATCTTCCTGCCATCCACAGATGGAGCATCGGCAGAGGGGCGTATGATGCGAATTCGGGACGTACTGGACCAGCCATTTTCGCTCGATACAGATGATGAATCTGCGGTGCTGCTCGATCTCAGAATTGGGCTGGCGGACCGCCAGGGCGGTGAATCTCTGGCATTGGTCATTGAGCAGGCCGAAAAAGCCCTGGATGTTGCCATGCAATCTGATGGAAAAGTATATCTATATAAAGTGCGGCCGTTTGGCTAGATCTGGTAAAGCGTGTTTTTAGCGTTTATGTGAAGGATGTTCTGCGATGAAAACGAAATTCATAGCCATCTTGATTTTGATTGGATTGCTGTCTGGAAATGCCGTTGATGTGCGTGCCTGGAGTGAGCCAAAGATCACGGAACGAAATGTCTTGACCCAGGTAGGGGAAAACGAAGCGGTTGTGAGCTTTGGCGAATTGGGTTTTCAAGAGACAAGCCTCGTAAGCCCCTTTGACTCTACCAGAGTCCTTTTCAGCATTCCGGCAAATTGGCGGCTCGTGCCGAATGGAGAGGTGCAGTTAGATTATGAGGTAACTTTGACGGGGGCAGATGTCGGTCTGATAGGAACCGAGCAAAATCCTTATGGCGGGACACTGTCGGTAACTTTTAACGATACATTGGTGAGCACCATTGACCTGAGTGCCTTAGGCCCGCAGACCATGACGCTTTCCCTGCCGCCCGAATCGCTGACAGCCGTGCGTCAGGATGGACGTCACCAATTAACCATCTCGCTCAACGCCCAGTTTAGTTGTCTTTATAACATTCGAGCTCTCGTTGTCATAAAATCAACGTCCACCTTCCGACTTCCGTTTGAAGTTTCTTCACCGGAACTGGATCTTTCGCGATTGCCTTCTCCGTTTCATTTGCGGAATGCGCTCGTTCCGGACAAAACTCTCGTCGTTGTCCCGGATGAGCCGGATGTGAAAGAATTGCAGGCTGCGATCAATGTAATGTCCGGGTTTGGCTCGCTGGTTGGGGAAACCTTCGATTTTGGGATCGCGCCGGCTGGAGAACTGACCGAGACGATTCTGGCGGAGAGCAATCTGATTTTTGTGGGCAGGCCGGAGCAGTTCGACTTGCTGAGCAATATCAGCTTTCCTCTGGC
>JAICQC010000526.1 GCA_025938055.1 Anaerolineales bacterium
CACGCGGCGCGCAACCTGCCAGGACGAGGACAAAGAGACAGCCTGGGATGAGAATGTTCCTCATTCGGGTTCTCCTCTCTGAGGGGTCTTCTCATCTTTATAGCACGCCCGTTCTCTATTTTCACCCCTCTACTGGATTATCTCTTGGGAACCTGCTTAGCCTTCTTCCGAACCGGGAACATCCATACCAGCACACGTTGGATCATCTTGTCCCAGTATGCCCAGTTATGCTCGCCGGGACCTTCTTCATAGGTGAGGTCGAGAGGCAGCTTCCGGACGACTTCGCGAAAGCGGAGATTATCTTCATAGAGATAATCTTCTGTGCCGCAACATTGATACAGGCGTGGTTTGACGGACGCTTTCGCAACCCTTTTGGCAAGCGTGAATAGGTCATGTTTGCTACTGGGCACTTTACGGAGATCTCCGAAGACAGTACGCATCTCATCCAGCCATTCTTTATCATTACGTCTGCCATTCGGATCAACGACCTCGCGGATGTCCAACGCGCCGGAGAGGCTGGCTGCCGCGGCGAACCGCTCCGGATGGGTCAACGCTAATTTGAACGCGCCATAGCCACCCATCGATAACCCTGCCACAAAATTATCTTTCCGTGCAGAAGAGAGTGAAAAAAGATCACGTACTAGCGTTGGCACTTCCTCACTGATGAATTGCCAGTACTTACCTCCGTGCGCCATATCATTATAAAAACTCAAATGAACCGCCGGCATCACGACGGCAAGGTTCAGTCCCTCCGCGTAACGTTCAATCGATGTGTAGCGCTGCCAGGCCGTGTGATCATCGGAGTGACCGTGCAAGAGATAGAGCGTGCGATACCTTGACGCACGTTTGCTCTTCATTTCCGAGAGCGTACGCCTGGGCAGGAGCACATTCATTGAGGTTTGAAAGCCTAATGTGTCAGAAAAGAAATAGACTTCGTTGAGGATCATATTGTCTCCACAATGTCATTGCGAGGAGCTGCGTAGCGGCGACGAAGCAACACCGGCACTGGCACCCGGAGCAAGTGTCTCATCGAACAGCTTTACTCCTAGTTACATGGGATTGCTTCGCCCGGGTTTCGACGCTTCGCGTCTCAACCAACGGGCTCGCAATGACACTTAATCATGTAGTTGTTTCCAAGTTATGCAATTCAGTAAACAGCCGCTCTCGCAGGTCATCAAAATGCTCCTGCGGCAGTTCACCAATGCCTGTTTGCAGACTTGCGATCAGCTCCTTTAACAGCGTCTGGAAGCGGGAGCGGTGCATCTCAAAAAAGTTTTCCATCTGTTCTTCGGGGACAGCGCCTGCCTTCTTTCTGTTTCGCCTGCGCGTCCAAGAGTCTTTCATATATCCCACCGTAATACTGGAAAGCCACTTCACAATCGATGCCAGCCCGCCTTTGCCCGAGCGGAACGTCCCGCGAAAGACTCCCTTCACCAGCTTCGTGTTAATCCCCTGCTTGGCTTTTTGCATGGCAACGGCATACTGTCCCACTTTTGCCGGGTCGAACCCCTCATACGCAAATAATTCATTCAGTAAAAATCCAGAATAATACGCATCCGTTGCCAGGTTGATCGCCTTGCGCCACTCCAGGAGGAACAAGATCTCCTGCAACAATTGCCGGAATATGCGCGTGAGAACAACCATACAGCCATCCGAAAGCGCGAACCGGGATGGGTACGACAGGGCAAGGATCTGCTCTCGAGTCAGATTCCGTTTGTGGATCTTCGCCAGGTCCGCGACCATGTGCTTCCAGAGAAACGTCGCCAGCTTGTCATCCAGAAATGGGATAGGTACAAAGAGTGCCGCACCGATCAGGAGGGAATGATACATTACGGTAAACATTCGATATTATTCCTAATGAGTGATAGTTTGTTGCATGAGCAATCCGTTGGTCGAGTAGCCCATGCTCGTCGGGCGTATCGAGACCAACACTTAACAAGGAAACAAAAAAATATCTTGAAATTGGTGGTCTCGACACTTGCGCCTGGCGTAAGTGCAGGTGTACGCCCCTCTAAGAACGCTTCGGGGCTACTCGACCACCGTAGTTCACTTAATTATTCAAGCGGTCCCACCAACTTCTCCACTTCCTCCAAAATCTCCCCACTCTTCACCAGCTCTTTCATCGTATTGTGATCGTTATACAGTGGACGGTCCACATGTAGATGCTCCACATGTTTGCGGATGACGTCCCGTGCACACTGAGTCCCCTTCCCCGGCTGGAACTCACGGAAATCAAGTGCCTGCGCCGCCGCCATGAATTCAATTCCCAGCACGCCATAGGCATTATCCAGGATCTGTCCGTTCTTCAGGGCAGTGTTCAAGCCCATCGAGACAAAGTCCTCCTGGTCTGCCGCAGCGGGGATGGACTGGATACTCGCCGGCGTAGACAGGATCCTCTGCTCCACGATTAGATGGTCCGCGGTGTACTGGCTGAGCATCATCCCGGAGTAAAAGCCCGGCTCATGGGCGAGGAAGTCTGGCAGTCCCTGCGAGAGAGCGGGGTTCGTCAGTCGGTTCAGACGTCGCTCGGAGAGCACACACACCATCGTGATCGCAATGCCTGCCATATCCATCGGCAGCGAGACGGGCGTCCCCTGGAAGTTCGCGCCGGTCAGCGTCAGGTTGTCTTCAGGGATAAAGATCGGGTTGTCCCCCACGCCGTTCAGCTCGATCTCCACCTGTGCCCTGGCATACGCCACCGCATCCCGCGCCGCGCCGATCACCTGCGGCGTCGAGCGCATCGAATAGGCATCCTGCACCTTGGTCTTCATCTTGCCCGTGGTCAGGTCGGAGCCTTCGATCAGCCTCATGATATTTTGTGCCGATGTCACCGCGCCGCGGAAGCCGCGCAGCTCATGCAGCTTGGTGTTATACGGTTTGAGGTTCC
>JAICQC010000490.1 GCA_025938055.1 Anaerolineales bacterium
CGGAGTAATCCTGTCCACGGCATCAGAGAGAATAGAGTCGACTTTGGAGAATTTCATCATTGTCGATGATGAATGGCAGATGGCAAAAAGTAAATGTCCACAGGTTTCCTCTTTTCCATTCCTATTCCACGATCATCTTGGAAAAACTAACATACTGGTTATATACCTTGAACCCAAACTTACCGTACAGTTCCACCAGTGAAGTCCAGTCGATGATGCAACCATCCACGCCGCGTGACTGCACGTGGACAGCCGCGGCATCGATCAGGTAGCCGCCCAAGCCCTGCCCGCGAACAGCTTTCGACAATCCCAACGGACCGAACTGTCCCCAGGGCTGGGGCAATCGCTGCGGGTAGAACCGTTCGATCGGGCGCTCGGAGTCCGAGAGGGTCAATCGGCAAAAACCATGTAATTCGTCATGAACGCGCAGTAATAGAAAATCGGATGTGCGTCCGCCATTCTTAACAAATTCAAGGGCTTCGAACTCCCAGCGTCCCGGGTATTCGCGGTGCAGGAAGTCAAGTAAGAGATGTTCTTCGCCAGGTTGCATCGGACTCAGGTCAGCGAGGGCGGGTTTGGGATAGATTGGGTGGTAGTCTTTCAGGCTGCGGGCAATATCATACTCATAAGGCTGGGCGGAAGGAGACTTATAACCCTGGTTCTCAAAGAAAACGCCATCTTCACGCATCGCGTAAGGCAGACCAGGCAGGAAAGGGCGCAGATTCCCGCCGATGCGGATCCGTTTGCAGCCGTTTTCTAGCAACCAGCCTTCCGCCCAGGTGAGCAGTTCTGAACCGATCCCTTGTCTCTGCGCGGATGGATGGACAGCAATCGCACTCACCCAGCCGAGCGTGATCGCCGGGTCCTCCAGTAGTGCGCAAGCAAGCACAAACCCAACTGCTTTCCCGTTATGGATGGCGACGCACCCTTCAATCACCTCACTAGTACTGGGGATCATGTTGTAACAAAACAGGCGCTCGTTGATGGGGTAACCCCTGTGCGATGCGGCGTTCCAAATTTGGATCGCGTCATTAGTGTGGGCAGGAGTGAAAGGCGTAAGCTGGGAAACGTTCCTATGGGTCAACTTATGTTGTCTCTTATTACTGCGCATGGGCCTGATTATGGCAAGGTAACTGGCAAAATACCCGATGCTTCTGCTTTACCCCTCAGGACATCCGCGATGGCTTGCAAGGTGGGTCGGTTGCTGCCATAGGCAGCCAGGGCGGTGGGGACGGTTGGTAAAACACTGATGTCATGAGGAGTACGAACAGAGACAATCACGATATTCGGGTTTTGCGTCAGGAGCTCTCTTACCAGTTGGACCTGACCGGGGTACAGGCTGGCGTCTGTGGTCGTGACAACGACCTTGTGGACGTTTCGCGCCACGTTCAGGGCGTCAGCGATGGCAAGATCGTCAGGATCGTTTTTAATTTCGAGGGTTGTCACGTCCAGCAAAGCCCCCAGCCCTTGAGCCGCAGGCGTCTCGATGACGAGCACCGGCTCGCCAGGTTTGAGCGGCAGGAGTGAAGCATCATCTTTCAACAGGGTGATCGCTTTTCGGGCAAGCTCCAATGCCAGTGTCTGATGCTCGAATGTGGCGGTCGATTCGCCTGCACTGGCTGGATCGGCAACCAGGGTGGGATTGAGGATGCCAAATGTTTCTTTGACTTCCAGGATCCGGCTGACGGACGCATCGAGTTGTTCCTGCGAAACCCTGCCATCCTGGATAGCCTGCACAAGGTTTGAAAAGGCTTCCCTGTGCATGGCATGGTCACGGTTGAAGAGCAGCAAATCTGCACCTGCTGCAAAGGCAAGCGGCGCGCCCACAGGTGGTGGGTAACCGTTGGCTGCCAGTGCGCCCATTTCAAGGGAGTCAGTCACGATCAAGCCATTGTAGCCAAGTTCATCACGCAGTAAGCCTGTCAGGACGGGGCGGGAGAGGGTAGCCGCCAGTCCCGGTGTGGGGTCGATCGCTGGAAAGGTTACGTGCGCTGACATGATTCCTGCAATATCGGCTTGAATGGCAGCCCGGAAAGGAAAAAGCTCTACCTCATTCAGGCGGGCGCGGTCATGTGGGACAAGCGGCAGATCGATGTGAGAATCAACGCCTGTATCGCCGTGACCGGGAAAATGTTTGCCAAACGCCAGCACGCCGTTTTCCTGCAATCCTTGGGCAAACGCGATCCCATACTCAGCCACTCTAGCCGGGTCTGAGCTAAAGGAGCGGGTGCCAATGACCGGGTTGGAGGGGTTATTGTTCACATCGAGGACAGGAGCAAAATCCACGTTGATGCCGACTGCGCGCATTTCAGCCGCCATCGCCGCGGCCATTTGGCGGGCGTTTTCCGGGTCGCCCGTCGCGGTGAGTGCCATGGCAGAAGGAAATTCGGTGAAGCCGGTGTCTTCCGTCAAACGAGCGACGCGGCCGCCTTCCTGATCGATAGCAATAAACAGCCCGGGATCCCCGCTTTCCAGGGCGATGGTCTGCAAGTCATTCGTCAGCCGTGCAACCTGTTCAGGCGATTGCACGTTGCGCGCAAATAAAATCACGCCGCCGATATGATATTCAGCAATCATACGTCGCAATTCATCATCGACAGCCGTGCCGTCGAAGCCGATAATCATCAGTTGGCCAACTTTCTGTGCGGTGGTCATGCGTTCGAGCAGTGCTGTGGTGTTCGGCGTGGCTGGTGATGAGCCGGAAAGATCAGTGGAGGGAGTGCCAATAGTCGGCATGGTCGCGCATCCCATGAAGAGAAGCACAAGAAAAAACGTGCTACTGTGGAAAATGTTCACAGCTATAGCCTTCTGATTGGACCGACGCGGTCTTTGCGAAAAAGACCGCGTCGGTCAATATGGCTAGAGCCTATTCGATCAACTGGATTTCCCAGTCCTCGGCGAAGAAGGGAACATAGGTGCCTTCGTTCACATCATAGAAGGTCAGAGGCGGGTACAGGAAGGTACTGAGCACCGCCCCTTGAAGCAGAACTGTATCTGGCGAGTACAGGTTGTAATTTCCCGCGGGGGGCTGGATGTACGGATAGCTGGTCTTGAATTCCTTCGCAGTGTTGGTTTCGCTGGGCTGCAATGTACCGCTGAGGAACTGACGCGCCACCGGCGAGTTATTCTGGTTGTTGTTATAGATCGGGTCATCGGGCGGCAGCCAGCCAACTACACGGGTCTGGGTATCCACCGGGTCAGTGAGGTAACGCTCGAACATCTGCACCACAGGCAAATTCTCGTTGAACATGGATGCCATGTCGGCAACGTATGGTTTCTGAGCTTCGATGTCGAACCCTTCCGCCATCTTGTCC
>JAICQC010000339.1 GCA_025938055.1 Anaerolineales bacterium
AAGTTCTCTTTAGACAATCGAGTCGTAGCTCTTGATTTGCGCGGACATGGACTCTCAGATAAGCCGGGCACTGGCTATGATATGAATCAAATGCTCCAGGATTTGGAGACCGCGCTCACCTTACTAAAAGTCAAAGGGAAATTCGTGCTGGTCGGTCATTCGTATGGAGGCGCCCTTGTCACGGAGTACGCGCTCAAAAATCCGGATCGTGTCGAACGCCTAATCCTGATGGCAACGGCTGGCGAGTTCAAGCTTCAGCCGATGTTGAAGCTCGCATTGAGTTTGCCGATCTGGTTGTTGAAGCTGATCGAGCCGTTTACGCGCAGGTGGCTCTTTGCCCCGCCGTCTGTACTTAAGCAGCTATATTTTCAGAACATGTCGCGGTGGCATGGCTGGGAACGATTCCGGGAATTAAGTGTGCCGACCCTTGTCATCCGCGGCAACCGTGACCGGGTCTTCGAGAGCGCGCGCTTCGAGAAGGTCACCGCCTCCATTCCTGGGGCCGAAGAGGCGGACATCGGGGTATCGGGGCATCTGGTGATGCTCGAGCGGCGCGAGGCAGTGGAGCGCGCCATCGAGCGCTTTATCTCCGGTGAAACACAGCGATCCTGGCGCGACGCGTACGCGTCCACTGAGGCTCCTAAAAAGAAAAGTGGCCGCGACGCCCTCCGCAAGGAGCGACCGTGGCTGGAGAATTTCGAGAACGGCGTCCCCTATACGGTCGGTGTGCCAAATATCCCCTTGCATCATCTCTTGCGCTCGGCAGTCCGTCGTTTTCCGAATCGCCCGGCAATTTTTTTCGGGGGCAGTCGCATCTCGTATCGACGTTTGAACCATGAAGCCAACCGCTTTGCCAATGCGCTGATCGCTCTGGGTGTGGGGAAGGGCGCGCGGGTCGTACTATTGATGCCGAATGTGCCGCAGATGGTGATCGGTTTCTATGGGACGATGAAATCCGGCGCGACCGCGGTCTTTGTGCCGCCGGTGATCGAACCGGAGGAGATCATGCGGCAGGTGAAGGAATCGGAAGCCAGCGTTCTGGTCACGCTTTCGATGTGGGCTGGGCTGGCAAAACAGATCCGTGATGCAAGCGGCATCCCTCACATTGTATTCACAGACCCGGCGGATTATCTTTCCCTACCGAGCCTGCTGATCTCACGCTGGCGCAACCGCAATTTTTCTCTGTTCAATTCGATACAATGGATGGATTTCCTAGGCGGCAGGAGCAACAAGTCCCCCACGGTGGACGTCGAGCCGAACGATCTGGCGGTCATCCAGTACACCGGCGGGACGACTGCCCGGTCGAAGGGCGTCATGCTCTCGCACCGCAACCTGGTGGCAAACGCGCTGCAGACGCGTCACTGGCTGCCCGAGGCGCTGGAAGGCAGGGAACGGTTCCTGTGTGTGGTGCCGATCTTTCACAGCTATGGCTTGACAGCCGCCATGAACGTTCCTGTTTCTCTCGGCGCTGCAATGATTTTGAAGCCGCAATTCCAGGTGCTGGATATTCTGAAGACCATCAGACGCTACCAGCCGACCATTTTCCCGGGCGTGCCGGGCATGTACATGGCGATCAATAACTTTCGCGGCGCGCGCAATTTTGGCATCAAATCGATCAAGGCGTGTATCAGTGGCTCCGCGCCGCTGCCTGTGGAGGTGCAGGAGGCGTTCGAAAAACTGACTAAAGGTCGTCTTGTGGAAGGCTATGGGCTGACCGAAGCATCGCCCGTCACTCATGCAAACCCGCTCGGCGAGAAGCGAAAAGTTGGTACAATCGGCGTTCCGCTGCCCTCCACGGAAGCCGTCATCGTTGACCTGGCGCGGCGCAGCAGGGAAGTAAAGCAGGGGCAGATCGGCGAACTGGCGGTGCGAGGTCCGCAGGTGATGCTGGGTTACTGGAAGGATGCCAGAGCTACGAAGGAAGTGCTCACGGACGATGGCCCTTCATCAGGCTCAGGGGGGCCTTGGCTGCTCACTGGCGACGTGGCGCAGGTGGATGAAGACGGGTATTTCCGCATCATCGCCCGCAAGGCAGATATGTGGTATCCGAACGATCACAAGCGTAGCAGTCCTGCGGAGAAGAAGCAGCCCGCCTTCCCGCGCGATATCGAGGAAGTGCTCTACGAGATCCCGCAGGTCAGGGAAGTGGCGGTAGCCGCCATTGCTGGCAAACCGTTTGCGTTTGTGATTGCCGGAAAGGAATCGCCCACGCCAAAGGCAGTCATCGAATATGCCAAACGACGCCTGCCTCCGCACCTTGTGCCGCGTTTTGTGATCTTCATGGAAGACTTTCCCAGAACCTTTATTGGAAAGGTCTTACGGAGAGAGCTGGCAAAGCGATATGAGAGACACGCCGAGCAGGCTCAGGCGATACCCTGACCCAGGCAAAGTTTCGTTAGATGGAAGGTTCGTACGAATTGATGAACGATAGATTGGAAAACATCTCTATCCCGGTCACTACAAATTATGTGCAGGCGGGCAAAGGCACGCCGGTGATCCTGATCCACGGTCTGGCGGCTTCGCTGCATGATTGGGATGACTTGATTCCCGAGCTTGCAGGCAACGGGTATGCCGTCTATGCACCCGACCTGCTGGGTCATGGCGATAGCCCCAGGCTGGAGGTGCGTGCCTATCAAATGGATTGGATCTTCGAGCACTTCTTTAACTGGATGAGATCCCTGCGGCTGACGGAACCCGCCATCCTGATCGGGCACTCGCTCGGCGGACACGTGGCGCTGGAATACGCACGGCGCGTCTCTGCCTGGACGCGCGGAATGATTCTCGTCAACCCTTTTTATTCCCGCTCCCAGCTTCCCTTCCTCCTGCGCAATGCCTATGGGCGTACCAACTTAAGTGAGGTGATCATCGAGCGTACGCCTGAGAAGGTATTCCGCTTTTTTGTGAATGTATCCAGCGCGGCGATCGGGCATGGCGTCGGCGCGCTGCGCGCCCTGCCGGAGAGAATCCGGACACAGACGATCCTCGACTACAAGCGCACCGCGCCAGGGGTGTACCATATTCCCCGCATTATCACCGACCTGACCGGGCACCTGCATGAGATCAGTACGCCGTCTCTTGTCATTTGGGGCGACCGCGATAAAACCCTGACTCCCTCTTCCTTTCCGCATCTGGTCAACACGCTGCCCAAAGCCCGCGGGGAGGTCCTGCCTGCAGGGCATGTGCCGCACCAGTCGCATGTGGATGTGTTCAATCAGATCGTAATGAGGTTTTTGAAAGATCTCTCGTAGGTCACGCTTCGGTGGTCGAGTAGCAGCAGGTGTATCGTGATCCAGGCGTGACTAACTGGATGCGGCCGGTTGCCCACAGGACGTTGCACAGCAAACCCGCCCTACTCTGCCGGTTCCATAAAATAAAACGACCCGTGGATCGAGCCCTCCGCGGACCAGCCCAACTCCCCGTCTGGCAGCCTGATCTGCCACCACACATACGCACCCGTCAGGTGCGGCATACATTCAGGTCCCCCGACCACCTCCACCTCTGTCCCCGGGATATTGGTGCGGAGCCAGTTATTCCGAATACCAGGCGAGGAGCGGAAGTTCAGACGTCGCAGGATCGTGGCACCCATTCCACGTTGCAGCTGCGAACGCGCTGCGGCAACCTCACATGCGGTCGGTATGGATGGAGTTTCAACAACAGGAGTCAGAGTTGGCGCAATGACGGGCTTCGCGGTCTGAGAAGGTGAGGACGTTGGGGAAAGCGCGTCGGTGATTGTCGCGGTGGGCGTGGAAACAGCAGGAGTGGCTACAGCCTCAACAGTCACCGTTGGAGATGAAACTGGAACGGGAGTCTCCGGTGCCGGGAAGCTCGTGGCGGACATGGTGACAGCCGCCGGGTTTAGTTCTGGCGTCCTGGAGGGATTCACAGAAGGGATAGCGGTGGGAGAAGTTGTGGTTGATTCTGGTACCAGGGATTGAGGCGTGGGTCTTTGGAGTAAAAACAAAAAAATCACCAGCAGGATGATTGCCACAATGGACTTGAAAATGTCATATCCTGGTGCACGCGCCGATGTGTCCATGAGATTCCCCTAGGTCTTTTGTGCTCGTTGCTGCGCGAACTCTTTTGCCTGCGCGAGAATCGTCTCCTGCCGCGCGAAAAACCGCTTGTAAAGAGTACCGAGGATTTCCTCCAGTTGATTCGACTTTAAACGTGACAATTGTTCAAAAGTGGAGACGCCTGACTCCTTCAGGCGTTTTGCAAAGACTGGACCGATCCCTTTGATTGCCTGGAAGTTATCGTTGCCGTCGCTGTCTACGATGGGTATGTTCTTTGCCGAACGCGGTACCGGAAGCTTCCTGGCTTCGAGGGATGTGATCCGTGCTCTCAGACCGGTATTTTCATTTGCAATCCGTGTAATTTGACCGCGCCAGTAGAACCAGTCAATTGCCCATTCAGCTAACCAGCCGAGGAGCAGTCCAAGGACGAACAGCGCAATGACAGTCATGGTCGCAGAGTCCTTTCCGATGCTTGCGAAGTACAGGAGTAATGACCTTAAAAACATCCATAACACCCGTCATTGCGAGTGGAGCGAAGCAATGACGGAAGATCGTTTTAGGTGCCTTGTAGCTTGCTTAACACGGAAGAGCGGAGAAGGATATTCTCTGATATCTTAACTTCAACGACCAGCCTGCCCTATTTCTGTCTGGCTAGCTTTCTAGCCTGTGCGATTAGATCGTTTTCATCCTGCAGCCGTTTGATCTGGGCGCCAAGGATAGTTTCCAGATCGTTCTTTGTAAGCTTTGCCAGCGCTGCGAATGTTTGGATGCCGGCGCTGTTCAATTTCTTTTCGATGGCTGGACCAATACCCTTGATCACTTTTAGATCATCTCTTCCCGATGTTGTTTTCGTCAGCGCCGGTGCTTCCACAGGAACCGCTTGCGGAGCACTTCTTTGCATCGATTTTGCTTCGAGAGATTTTGGCTGGAGCTGTACTTCGAGCGTGCGAATGTATTCCTTGAGCGACACATTTTCATTCCAAACGTCGCTGATCTCGTTATCCCGGTAGATCCTGTCAAATGCGACCTTGATAAACCAACCATAAAGCAATCCGAAGAGGAACACTTTGAATGCTTTCATTCTGATTTCCTTTCCTGGCATGTTTTTGCGGGGATGCATGGCGTAGATGCAATCAAATCGTATCACATGTTCGTCTGATTCTTGTAGAAAATTTTAAGGTAAATCCCCCGTGTGTCCTCTTGT
>JAICQC010000563.1 GCA_025938055.1 Anaerolineales bacterium
AGGGAGTCAAGAGATTATAGCCTCGATTTCAACAGTATGAATAAAACAAAAAGATAACAAAACCCGACCAGGCGGAGCCAGTCAATGAGTCCGTTGTGCAGATCAGGCTTCTCGCCTCAAGCAGGTGCTGGTTACAAACTTAACTTCATCTGCCACTGCGAGAGTTTTTCCTTTTCGAAACCTGCTCTTTCGAATACTTTGTGGAACTCATCCGGGAAGATCGCGGGCACATGCCAGGTCCTGGCACCGCGGCTTGCAGTCAGGCTTTTGAGCAGGTCTGTGCCCAACTCATGGCCGCGCGCCTGCGGCTCGACCAGCAGCGACCAGATGACCACCTGCTCTGCTTCAGGATTGGACACCGCGATAAACGCCTGCCCTTTGCGGTAGGCACGCGCAGGCGGGTGCATTTGAGCAATGCTCTCCGCCGAAACCTGCCACGGCAGATCGGGCAAGCCGTATTGCGAAATCAACCGCCCCATCTCACGCAGATCGATTTCCTCCAGTTTGTCCTGTCCTGTTTCCTCAGCCACTCTGAGAGTAAAGCCGACCAATCGTCTCACACTTCTAAAACCATATCGTCGATATAATTTCACGGCAGGCTCGTTCTGCTCGATCACTTCCAGTACCATTTCGCGGTCGCCGCGCTGGCAGGCTTCCTCGATCAGTGCTTCCATGAACGATGAGCCGGCACCTCTGCCGCGCCGTTCTTTGGCAACACCCATCGCCGCGAGTCGGCTCGTCCAGCCGCGCCGCGCGATCAAGGCGATGCCGCATGGAGCATGGTCCGCGAGCAATACGCGGCTTACAGTCAGATCGATTCCATCCTTGCGGAACATATTCAGGAACGTACTCTGATTGAACTGGATGGGGATGAAATACTCCTCAAAACCCTGATTCAAATACTCTACAAGATCGGGCAAGGGATAGTTCGAGGCGGGCAGGGTGGTAAACTCCATCAAATCTCCTGTAACCACATTCTACCCGCATCCCCTTATAATAACGGTATGAAAAGGATTAACATATGACAGATCTTTCCAAAACAGCCCGAAAAATCACCTGGATCCTCTTTGCTAATCAGAGCCTGTCTTCGGCGGGCTTTATTGCCGCGGCGACACTGAATTCCATTATTGGAACAGAGCTGACAGGCAATGCAGCCTTCGCAGGCGTGCCGTCGGCTGTTTACCTGGTAGGTGCGGCGCTGGCAGCTTCTGCCTGGGGCTATATCATGGACCGGATCGGAAGGCGCAACGGCATCGTGGCCGGACTGCTGATCGGCGTGCTTGGCAATGCGCTGGTGTTATTCGCCATTGGCATCTCCTCCTTCCTCCTGTTTCTGGTTGGGATGGTGCTGATGGGGATCACGAACGCGGCAGTGGTGTTGGGACGTTTTGCCGCCGCGGAGGTCAACCCGCCGGAAAAGCGCGGCGCGGCGATCTCGAATGTTGTTCTGGGGGGGACGTTTGGCGCGATTGTAGGTCCATTGCTGGTGGGACCGATGGGCAACTTTGCCCGAACACTTGGCATGGACGAGCTGACAGGCGCCTATATCGCGACCCTGGTATTGTTCGCTCTCTCTTCCATCCTGGTCTTTGTGGGGCTGCGGCCAGACCCGCGCGATCTCGGCAGGCAGGTGGCTGAGGCATACCCTGACCCCGCGCTGATGAATACTACCGGCGAAGCACGTCCCATTTTTGAGATCCTGCGTCAGCCTGCTGCGCTGGTGGCTGTCAGCGCCATGGCGCTCGGGCAGGTCGTGATGGTTGCTATCATGGTCATTACGTCCCTGCACATGAGCGACCACCAGCATAATCTGCGGGATATTTCCGCCGTGATCTCTTCGCATACGTTCGGGATGTTTGCCTTTTCGGTGGTTTCCGGGCGGCTCTCCGACCGATGGGGGCGCGGACCGGTGATCCTGACCGGAGCGTCCACACTTCTGCTGGCTTGCATTGCAGCGCCATTATCGCCGAATGTGCTTCCGCTGGCGGTTGCGCTGTTTTTGCTTGGCTTGGGCTGGAATTTCTGCTTTGTAGGCGGCTCCGCTTTACTGGCAGACCAGCTTTCCCCGCTCGAGCGCTCACGGACACAGGGCATGAGCGACCTGTTGGTGGGTCTCGCCTCGGCGACCGGCAGCCTGGGGAGCGGCATTGTTTTTGCCGTCTCGAGTTACACCGTCATCGCCATTGTGGCGGGCGCGCTGGCGTTCATCCCCTTGTTGATGTCATTCTTCTGGATGAGACGGCATCCGGTTCATGTTGGTGCCGAAATAAAACTGCCCGGCGGTTAATCGCCGGGCAGTTTTTTGAACGACTTTTACACCTGCATGATTTGCCACACTTGCGCCTGCGCGCAGTGCAGGTAAGCAATTCACGTGCGGTGCCAGTGTACTGACGAAACGCTTCGCTCACTCGTCCTACTCAACCAGCAGGCTCACAATGACGATACGTTATTTGCGGATCATCGTCAGCAGCATTTTGAAGCGGGTCAACGCTTTTACTGCATGGGGCTCCCTGGCTGGCATAATGATGGC
>JAICQC010000047.1 GCA_025938055.1 Anaerolineales bacterium
AAGAAATTCCTTCAAGGAGCTATCCTTGAGAATGTATCCTGCCGCGCCAGCTTCAATATAGCGGAGTGTGTCGTTCTGGTGCTCCTCCGACAACCCAAGCGCCACCACTTTTGTAGTTGGCACGCGCTCCGCGAGCGTACGTGTAAACTCAAGGGCGTCCTGTCCTGGCAGCCCGGCGCTGACCAGGGCAACATCCACCTGCCTGGTTTGCATAAATTCCAGCGCATCTGCCAGGTTATGTACACAACCGGCAACTTGACAATCTGGTTCATCCTCCAGGACGGAGGCAAATATATTTCCGATAAGTTGGACCTCGATAACCAGAAGTACTTTTATTTGCTTCATACTTGACTTATCCAAAAGAGGCGCCCAGCCTCTGGCAATTCTTTGGAACCTTCGCCCCTGCGCCCGCATCCATGAGATGCAGGTAGTTCAGCACCAGGGTCCAGATATTGAGCTTGCCGGGAGTTACTCTACACGACCTCTATCTAGCCGCTGGCGGGCATCTTCCTGCGCCGCCTGACCTGTTCGACGTTATCGTTCACTTCCTCCACCAGCTCGCGTGCGCGGCTCTCGACGTTCCCAGAGGCTGTTTTTGCCTTTTCACGATACCCTTTCATTTCGCCTTTGAGCCTGCGGCGCGTCTCTTCACCGGACGCGGGAGCGGTCAGCCAGCCAACCGTCGCGCCGACGACACCACCGATCAAGACACCAGTCACGACCTGCCCAGCACTCGCTCTTTTGGAATTCTTATGACTCTTCCTTCCCATTGATTCTCTCCTTTTGATTCGGCCCGATCTTACCAGTAATAGCAGTTTCAATCTTTTCCACACCCACTTTAGACATTTGAGGCTTAATATAAGAGGGAAGAGGAAAACTTATTATGGGGTGAATTCCTATAGGCATTAGGGGAATGCCCTATGGCGGGGAACGACATTCCTACTCTCTGTTCAGGCACATCATGAATTGATATTTGGTTTTTGTCGGACTATAGTTGTTTCAAATACAGGTTCAGTGGAGGTTCGCATGCTATCCTGGTCGGTTTTTTTCCTGATCATTGCGTTGGCCGCTGCCCTCCTGGGATTTTCCAGAATCGCTGGCGCAGCCGCCGAGATAGCAAAAATCCTGTTTGGGGTATTCTTGGTCTTGTTCATCATCTCGCTTTTCTTTGGACGGCGAGTTGTGTAAGACCAGTTAATATTCGAGTGGCGCCTGAAAATACCCGGCGCCACTCGAATCACGTTAACAGTGCAGTCGACTCTCATCATTGCATGTGTACAGGACTGATGCCCTTGCTATGAACGGGTTATCAAATTTCTTTTCGGCGAAAAGTCCCGCCGACGTCTGATGGAGCACACCCCATCACGAATATCACTTCAACACGAAAGGAAATAAGCCTTGATTACGATAGGATATGCCTTATCGAGTGAAGAGCACGAACCGAATAAACTCGTCACTCACGCACAGATGGCTGAACGGGTCGGGTTTAAATTTCTGCTGATCTCCGACCATTTTCATCCCTGGGTCCCGCAACAGGGGCATAGCTCCTTTGTCTGGAGCGTGCTGGGCGGGATTGCCCATGCGACTCAGCGCGTCAGCGTGGGCACGGGGGTTACCTGCCCCATCATGCGTTTTCATCCGGCACTCACCGCACAAGCCGCCGCGACGGTTGCCGCCATGATGCCCGGACGTTTTTTCCTTGGGCTGGGAACAGGTGAATACCTGAACGAGCACATTTTTGATGAGCCCTGGCCCCGCATCGAGACCCGCCAGGAGATGCTGGCAGAAGCCATCCACATCATTCGGGAGCTCTGGCAAGGCGAAGAGTATTCCTACCAGGGGACGTATTTCACCGTGCGTGATGCCCGCATCTACACCCTGCCTGAAAAACTGCCGCCGATCTATGTGGCAGCCTCGGGGCCCGAATCGGCAGAACTGGCTGCCGAGGTCTCCGACGGACTCATCAGCACCTCCTCAGGCGACGAGGTGGTGAAAGCCTTCAAAAAGAACGGAGGGTCAGAGAAGCCGCGCTACGGCATGGTCAAAGTTTGCTGGGCAGATTCGCAGGACGAGGCAAGAGAGACAGTGAAACAGTGGTGGCCCACGTCCACAGTTTCCGGACCGCTTCATTCGGACCTGCCCACGCCCAAGCACTTTGCAGATGTTGTCGAAGCCATGGGAGAGCCCGAAGTCCCGGAAGATACGATCCTGGGTCCCAATCCCAATTTATATCTGAAAGCCATCCAGAAATTGCAGGAAAACGGCTTCGACCATATTTACCTGCACCAGATCGGACCTGACCAAGAGGGTTTCTTCAAGTTCTTCAAGAACGAGCTTATGCCTTTACTTGAAAAGGAGGAGCTCGTCCAAGAAGCGATCTAATGATGCTCACCTTACTCAGGGAGACGTTCCGTGAATGGCGTGAGGATGGCGCAACCCGGCTGGCTGCCGCACTGGCGTACTATACGACGTTTTCGCTCGCGCCGCTCCTCGTCTTGATCATTGCCATTGCGGGTCTCGCTGGCGGTCGCGAAGCAGCCCAGACCCAGACGATGGCACAGGTGGAGGACCTGCTGGGTGCCGAGGGACGTGAGTTCGTCCAGGAGATGATCGAAAGCGCCAGCCAGCCGGAAACGGGTCTCCTGGCAACGTTTATCGGCGCGGTGACCCTGCTATTTGGCGCGCTGGGAGTCTTTGGCGAATTGCAAAACTCCCTGAACACGATCTGGGAGGTGAAGCCCAAGCCGGCAGAGAATTGGCTGGATGGAGTTAAGCGCTTTGTGCTCCGGCGCCTCCTGTCTTTCACCATGGTGCTTGGCATCGGGTTTCTCTTGCTTGCTTCGCTGGTGGTCAGCGCGGCACTGAGCGCGCTGGGCGAATATATCGGCAGCCGCTGGCCCATGGCTGATTTCTCGCTTGGGTTGATCAACTTCACGATCTCGTTCCTCGTCATTACATTATTATTCGCCATGATCTTCAAATTCCTGCCGGAGATCAAGATCCCCTGGAAGGACGTTTGGCTGGGAGCGGCGGTTACCTCCGTCCTCTTCAGCCTGGGCAAGTTCCTTATTGGCTTGTACCTGGGTCGCAGTGAAGTTGGCAACACATTCGGGGCTGCCGGTTCGCTGGCGATTCTGCTCATCTGGATTTATTACTCGGCGCAAATCCTGTTCTTCGGCGCGGAGTTCACGCAGGTCTATTCCAATCGTTATGGGTCAAAGATCGTCCCCGATCCCGGCATAGTAAAGATCACAGAAATGGAACGCGCCGAGAAAGGAATCCCCCACGAGGAGAATCTCGAGAAAGCTGGCAGGTAACTGAATGGATGGAAATGAATTAATTTTTACGGTTCTGCGGGCGAGCTTTGTCTATTTTTTCCTGCTGCTCGTCGTACGCGTTTTGGGCAAACGTGAAATTGGCAATACAAGCGCCTTCGACCTGATCGTGGCGCTGATCCTCGGCGAGGTAGTGGACGAGATCATTTACGGAGATGTCACCATCCTGCAGGGGGTGATTGCCATTGTGGTCGTCGCCATCTGGCATCTGATCAACTCGTGGGCAAGTTATAAGAGTAAGGCGATAGACAAGCTCACCGGCGCACGTCCCACGGTGATGGTGAAGAGCGGTCAAATCCAGCGCAAGAGCCTCGCCCAGGAACGCCTCAATGAAGATGAGCTGTTCTCCGAGCTGCGCATAATGGGCGTGGAGGATGTCAAGGAAGTGAAGCAGGCAACGCTCGAACCGAATGGGACGATCAGCGTGCTGTTGGAAGATTGGGCAAAGCCAGTCCAGCGCCAGGATCTGGGAGAACTAAAGCCTGCAAAGAAGAAGGCTTAATTCCATGGACCTGGATTTAACCAGCATTATCTTGCGGGTATCCGTGATGTACATCTTCGTCCTGACGCTTGTCCGCATTTCGGGCAAACAAAGCCTGGGGCAGTTAACTCCCATGGACTTTGTCGTGACACTCATTATTGGCGATCTCTTCGATGATGTCTTTTGGGCAGAAGTCCCAATCGCGAAAGGTATGGTTGGTTTTGCCACCATCATCCTTGTTCACATACTCGTCACCTATGCGGTGTCGCGCAGCAAATTCCTCCACCGGCTGATCGCCTCTCCACCAAGGCTGGTCGTTGAAAATGGGAAACTGGTATTGGAGAACTTGCAGCGCGAGTGGATGAGACCCGAGACAGTCCAGTTTGAATTAAGGCTCGGCGGCGAGGAACACCTCCGGGATATCAAGGAAGCGAGACTGGAACCCAGTGGAACCATCAGCGTGCTCAAAGCTCCCTCCAGCAAACCTATCCAAAAGAAAGATAAGCGTCTCCTGCGCTAGGGAAAGCCCTACTATTTTTGCAGTCCCATCCCCCATTGTTGGTTCCTCCTGCAAAACTTAGAATAATAGTGTTGAAAGTCAATCAATTCAAGAATAAAAAACCTGGAGGTTAGCCATGGCTTCAAAAATGTCAACGTTAGAGGATCTGTTCGTCGACTTGTTGAAGGATCTGTATAGCGCGGAAAAGCAGCTGGTAAAGGCGTTGCCGAAACTGGCAAAGAACGCGCAGGCACCAGACCTGCAGAGAGCTTTTCAGGAACATCTCAGGCAGACGGAAAATCATGTGGAGCGCATCGATCGCATCTTTTCTGACCTGGAAGGTTCGCCGCGCGGCAAGAAATGTGTCGGCATGGAAGGCTTGATCGAGGAGGGCAACGAATTATTGCAGGAAGACGCCGAGCCGGAGGTGCTGGACGCCGGTCTCATCGCGGCGGCTCAAAAGGTGGAGCACTATGAAATCGCCAGTTACGGCACCGCTCGCGCCTGGGCTGAACGCCTCGGGTACGACAAGGCTGCTCGACTCCTTCAGCAAACCCTCGAAGAGGAGTCGATGGCGAATGAGAAACTGACCCGGATTGCGGAAAGCCACATCAATGTGGAAGCCCGCTAATCAGAGGCGCCATGCCGTTATTTGACAGAAAAGTTGCACTTGTGACAGGCGGCGGCTCAGGAATTGGGCAGGCTGCCTGTCATTTATATGCCCGTGAGGGCGCCCGTGTGGTAGTCTCAGACATCGATGAAAAGGGAGGCAACGAAACCGTTAAAGCGATTCAAGACATGAACGGGGATGCAATATTCGTCCGCGCGGATGTCTCGAAACCTGATGACTGCCAGGCAATGGTCGCCGCTGCCCTCGAAAAATATGGCAGATTGGATATTGCCTTTAATAATGCCGGAATCGGAGGGGAAGCAAACCGTACGGCAGAGTACAGCGTTGACGGCTGGCAAAAGGTGGTTGCCATCAATCTTTCTGGCGTGTTTTACTGCATGAAGTATGAAATTCCAGCCATGCTGAATGCCGGCGGAGCCATCGTAAACATGGCTTCCATTTTGGGGCAGGTGGCATTTGAAACTTCGCCCGCGTACGTGGCAGCCAAGCACGGCGTTGTGGGCTTGACCAGAACCGCAGCCCTAGAATATGCCAAGGAAAGTCTGCGGATCAATGCTGTCGGTCCCGCTTTTATCCACACTCCCTTGATTTCCGAACTCGAAGAAAACAAACAAGCCCGCGATCTCCTGATCTCTCTACATCCCATGGGGCGGCTGGGAAAATCCGAAGAGGTCGCGGAGATGGTTATCTGGCTGAGTTCAGACAAAGCCTCGTTCGTCACGGGTGCATATTATGCGATCGATGGAGGCTACCTGGCGCGGTAATTCTGTTTGGATGAAAATTCTGCTTCTTATCCGGTCACGAAAATGGGATTTGCCTCTAGGCAAATCTCATTCCGATATTCAGAAAAGAGTTTACGATGAAAAATCTTATCGGTGGTCTATTTAGTACGCAGGAAAATGCCAATCAGGCTTACGAAGCCCTGCAGAGCGCGGGCTTTGCCAGTCAGGCGATCAATATGTTTATCCACAAGCCGAAGAGCCAGACCATACGGTCGACCAAACTCCGGGTTCAGGATATCGCAAAGAACGCTCTGATTGGAGGACTGATCGGCGGCGCCATCGGTGGTTTTCTCGGCTTTCTGGTTGGCGCCGGGACGATCTCACTGCCCTATCTGGAACCGGGCTCTGCCCCACGGGATTCACTCTTTATGTTTATGTCCATTGTGTGGGGTGCTGTCACTGGCGGGTTGACGGGCATCATTCTCGGCGTGGCTTCCCGGCTTCTGCGTTCGCGGGAAAAGGCTGAGGTCATGACGCAGGAAATCGAAAAGCGCGGTGTGCTGGTCACAGTGGATGTAGACGACTCGCAGAGTGATAGGAAAGCCAGGCGCCTCCTCGAGGAACATGAAGCGCTCGAAGTGGGCAATCCGCACGAAAAATGGGACCGGGAGGTATGGGTCAGTTCCAATGAGAACCATACCTCTCTGGCAAATACCAGATAAAAGAACCAGCGACAGCTGGTTCTTGGTCATGGGTAGGAAAATTGTTTCTGTTTCTCAGTTACCTTAAATCCAAATATTCGCGTGCCTGTGCTCTGCTGATCTCGTTGCTCAGACAGCAATTCGAGTGCCGCGATGGCAACTTCCTTCGGACGAATATCCAGGCAGTTTATCCCCTGGACACAGTTGCCGCGGCGGCACGAAACACAGAAAGCCGGGCGGCTTAACAAACGCAGCGAAGTGTTGCGCGGCATCCACTGGTTGGGGTGCTCTGCCTGAGAGAAAAGCACAACCAATGGGCATCCGAACACGTCGGCAAAGTGCATGCTAATGGAAGGGTTGGCGATCGTCAGGCTTGCCCGCCGTATCACCGCGGCAAGCTCAGGAATGGTTAGCTTTTCCACCAACGAGTAAATATTCCCATACAGGTTTTCCTTTGCCAGGTGAAGGATAGGCTGCAGAGGCAGATGATTGCGCAACTCTCGTGAAAATGAATGCCGCCGAAAATTGCTGTGAACGCAGTTGCTCGATCAGTGTTATATCCTCCCGCAGGCTGAATAAACCATGGCCCGTTTCACCTCGCCAGCCTGGCTGAAAAACCAGTACATGATCGATCCATGGTAATAAGGGAGCCACCTGACTGCCCGCTTTCGACGTCATGAGGGTAATCCTGGCAGCAGGCAGTCTCTCTTTAAGAGACCGTACAGCCGGACCGAGCATGACCACATCCCCGCTGTCATTCAACTCTATCACCAGCACGCGCTGTAGATCACGCTTTAAATTGCTTTGCTCAGATAATTGATCTGTGCTTGAAAAAATTACAGACATAGGTACCACACGAACCAGTCTTTCTCAAAGTGCATCCGCGCCTTGAATCAACACCGCAACTATAAAATCACTTTCCTTTGTTTTCAATCAAGAATCTCCCTTGATACAGGAAGGGTTTTCCCGTAATCATGATGGTTCGCATGAAGGACTCAGTTGACCAACAACCGCAGGCTGACTGCATAGCTTCTGCAACGCAATGGAATGCCTAACGTAATAGGGGAATCCCTATGTAACTCATAGCAACATCCCTGATTGATGGAGAGAAGGTGAATGATATTATTTAACCTACGGGTAACAAAACATGATTTGGGTAAGTAAACTCACCCCAGCTCCTCGAACAATCAAACTAATTTATTCGATTTTACAAACCAATTGAAGACAGGCAAAAATGAATCCTACATCAGATAAAATACCGTCAGACAATATTGTTCAGACACAGGGATTGACAAAAATGTTCGGTGACGAAGCCGCCGTGGATGACCTGACCATGTGGGTGCCGCGCGGCACTATCTTTGGTTTTATTGGTCCCAGCGGGTGCGGAAAAACGACGACCGTTCGCCTGCTGACCGGCATCCACAAACCGACATCCGGGCAGGTCACGGTCCTGGGCAAAAATCCAGCCGAATTTACAAAATTGGACCAGGAAAAAATCGGCTATTTACTCCAGGGTTTTGTCCTCTACCCGGAGCTGACCGTCTGGGAAAACCTGAACTTTGCTGCCTCCTTTTATGGGGTCAGCCTGTTCAGGCACAAGCATTTGAATCATCTGCTTGAGTTTGTGGAACTGAAAGAGGACAAAGGTAAACTGGCTGGCGCGCTTTCAGGGGGTATGAAGCGACGCCTAAGCCTGGCTGCCACCCTGGTGCACAACCCGGAATTACTCTTCCTGGACGAGCCCACTGCCGGTATCGACCCACTTCTGCGGCGCAAATTTTGGGACTATTTTAAAGAGCTGCAGGCAGAAGGGCACACCCTGTTTGTCACCACCCAGTACGTGGGTGAAGCCGCATATTGTGACCTGGTCGGGGTCATGTACGAAGGAAGGCTCCTGATGGTCAAAACCCCCGACGAACTTCGCCGGCAAGCCTATGGCGGAGATATGGTTGCCATTAAGACCACCGAAGTGATCAGATACGATAATCGCAAAAATCTGGAAACACTGCCTTTTGTGCGGGGTAAGGTTAAGGTCATCGGTGATCAGGAGATCGAAGTCGTTGTGGACGAAGCCAACACCGCGGTCCCTGAATTGGTGGAAGCGCTTAAGGGCGAAAAAATAACTGTCGAGACCATCGAGGAGGTCTCCCCTCCTTTTGACGATGTTTTTGTGAGGCTGATCGAAAAGGAAGCAGACAATGGCAAGACTCTTTAAGTTCCTCATCCGGATTTCCTCCTTCATCAGCAAGGAACTCACGGAAATCCTGCGCCAGCCCCGCTTGATCCTGACACTGGTGTTCGGTCCCTTTTTGATCATGTTTTTGTTTGGGCTGGGATATCCGGAACAAAACAGGACCTTGAGAACAACTTTCGTCGCCGAAGATCCCGCTTCCCTGGAAGGGAGCATGGAATTATTTACGGGAGCAGCCGACCCCGCGATTGCCAGCACAACAATGGAGGACGACAAGGAGCTGGCGCTGGCAAAGCTGGCACTTAATCAGACTGATCTTGTCATCGTGATTCCAGAAGCGCCTTTTGAGACGGTCCAGAACAACGAGCAGGCTGTATTTGTCATTTATCACAACGAGGTGGATCCCTTTCAGATTGCGTACATTAACTCAATCGCGAGGATTTATGTAGATGATGTCAACCGGCGTCTCCTGCAATCTGTGGCTGAACAGGGACAGGCAGATGCCGGCACTCTACAGACCAGCCTGGAAAGTGCTATTGCCAGAACCCAGGCGCTGAAGCAAACTATCCCTCCTGGGGATACCAGTACGGCAGCTGAGGTGGCTGACCTCGAGACGGACCTCACGACGGCTCATGAACAACTGGCTACCTTCCGTTCTTTGGGCTCCTCTGTTTTGGTAAATCCCTTCAACGCGGATACCACCCCGCTCTCAGATATTATCTTTACGCCTACAGAGTTCTTTGCCCCGGCTGTCATCGTACTCCTCCTCCAGCATTTATCGATTACCTTTGCGTCCCTGTCAATCGTCCGGGAACGCCGCTCGGGAATCCTGGAACTTTTTAGAGTAGCGCCTATCAGCGCGTTCGAAACCCTTTTCGGCAAATATATTAGTTATTTGATGTTTGAGATATTGCTGGCGGGCGTCATCACTGGGCTGGCTGTCTGGGTGTTACGGGTGCCCATGTTCGGTCAATGGACCCATTATGCCCTTGCCGTCATTGTCCTGCTATTCACTTCGCTGGGGGTGGGATTCCTCATCTCGTTGATCTCGCAGACAGATACACAGGCTGTCCAGTACTCGATGCTTTTGCTTCTGGCGAGCATCTTTTTCAGCGGGTTCTTCCTCGATCTGCGTCTGATGTGGGAACCGATTAAAGTCCTGGCTTGGTCTTTGCCCGCCACGTACGGCATCCGGATGTTGCAAGACATCATGCTGCGCGGCGCGTCCGCGCCGACCCTTATACTACAAGGCATTGCGTTGATCGGCATCGGGTTGTTCCTTGTGGACTGGCTGATCCTGCGGCGGCGAATGGAAGTTTAGTATTCTTCCTGCAAATACTCGTTCGTCCGGCGCACCAGCCGGTGAAGCCGGTCGATCAAACGCATGCTTTCTCTCTTTCGGTACGCCTGAAGGCGTTTTCTCAATTCGATAAGGCGTGTTCTGATCCCGCTTACCTCTTCCGAGGCTTCGGCGGTGACCGTCAGCTCGGAGAACGGGTAAAGATGCTGGAAGAGGATTTGAACAGCCACAGCCAGAGGCGGCGCCAGCACAACGCCCATAAAGCCGAACGTCTCAGCCAGGGCGATCACGAAGAGAACGATCAGGAGCGAGCTGTATTTATAGCGGGGAAAGAAACGCGGTTCGATCACAAACTTCAAGGCGAGCAAAATCCCCACGGTATAGAGAGTCGCCAGAGTCCCCACAGTGGATGAGATTCCGATGCCAATCAATAAGGCGGGTAGAACTGCGATCAGTGCTCCAAACCATGGAATCAACCTGACGATCGCCCCCCAGGATGCCAACAGAATCGGATACCTGATACCCAGTACAGAGTAGCCTAGCCAGAGCAGCAGCCCTGCAAGCACACTCTGGATGAGTTCACTCCGCAGGTAGGCGCCAACCCCCGTCTCCACCGATCTCCAGACGTGCAGAGCCTTTGGATGCTGCGCTTCGGGCAGCAGGGAAAGTCCTAGCCGTTCGAACCGGAACTGATCAGCGCTCCAATACAAGCTTAGAATGATTACAATGGCAATGCGTCCCAGAACCGAAAAGAAGTTTTGAGCGATCCCAAACACACCAGCCAGCGCGGGAATCCCCTCTTCACTTGTCAGCGCCTGAAAGAGATCCGCAGATGGTGGCAACTGCTCTGCAAGTGTTTGTTGGAACACACTGCCTCGCTGCGGCCACTCTGCTTTCGCGCGGTCATAATTTGCCACAAAATCATCAGCGGCGGTCTGTATTTCAGCGAGGAGAGGCGGGCTGATCAGCAATAACGAGCTTGCGATGGCTGCGATCAACAGCAAATAGACAAAGCCCAGTGCAAGCCGCTTGGGTACATTTCTGCCTGTGATGCTGTTAATCAATGGTCGTATCGCTGCAGACAGCACGAGCGATAAAAGAAATAATACGATGGCAAAACTGAATTGCCAGACCAAAAGCAAAATCATCAGCGTCGTAAGGATAACGACGGTATATCTGACAATTCGGATCATAGTGTTTCGCCTTCCTTCTTGAGGCGCCTCAACAGTTGGTTAAGTTCTTCTGCCACGGCATAGATCTCCAATCGCTCCGCCTCCGGCAATTCCTGAAAAGAGGGATTCATATTGGACGTATCATAGATGGTCTGCATTAATTCCTGGCTTTCATCGATCAACGACTCGACCTCACGCTCTCTGAGCTGCGCATGGCGGGCTGTTTCTGCGGCGGTTAGAACCACACGGCTGACCAATAGTTGAATAATTGCCGCAAGCGGCAGTGCCAGCAGCGCACCTACGAACCCGAACACGGAGCTAAAGGCGATTAATGACAGCAAAACAATAATTGGATTCACCCCCATGGAATGTTTCATAATGCGCGGCACCAGGACTGCATTCTCCAGTAATTGGATGATAGCGGTTGCCACCACAACCCAGAGCGCCTTGCTGGGGTCTACAGATAGGGCAACCAAAAAGGCGGGAATGGCTCCCAGGGCAGGACCGAATATTGGAACCATTTCCATCACGCCGGCAAATATCGCCAGCACCAATGTATAAGGAAGACCAATTAATAAATACGAAATAAAAGCTGCCACGCCGACTGCCACGCAGAGCAGTCCCTGGCCTCGAATGTAGCCGCCGAGCTTTATCTCTGCCAATTGCAGGAACTCCCGAAGATTCTTCCTGCGCTGCTGAGGGAAAAGACGCAGCAGCCCCCGGATAAGAAAATTGCCTTCCTGGGTCCAATAATAGGCGAGCAGGAAGATTGCCAGCGTCCCCAGAATTCCTTTCAGGACCAGATTGGTATAAAGCAGCGTTCGTCCCACCTGATCGAACATCTCTGCGGTATCGGGATCTCTGCTGAGCAGGAAGGAGATTTGCGACGGCATCCGCCAGCCAATATTCTGAAGCAGGCGATTACTGGAATTGATCAACGCGCTCCGGAAGTCCGTATAGTATTGAGGTACATTCCTGGAGATCTCGGTCGCCTGATCGGCGAGCAACGGGAAGATCATCGCCACAAAACCGGCGATCAGGGCGGCTGCCAGGATATAAATGATAATAACGCCTGTGGCTCGTGAAACCCCGCGCCGGTGCAGCCAGTCCACAGCCGGGCGGATGGCTGTTCCGACTACGATCGCGACGAAAAACAGGAACAGCACCAGCCGCAGGCTGTATAGCAACCAGAACGTTAAAAAGACGCAGACCACAAATATGGTCGCAAGAACAACCTGACCTGTGGTCCACGTCACCACTCCTTCAGATGAAGAAGATTTCATGGTTCCTGTCGAATCACCGTCCCAGTCTGATCCACACGGTAGCGATAGACTTGATCGTTGATATTGAACGTCAGCAACCAGCCTGGGGTAATTGCCTCCACGCAGACTTCATCTTCTTCAGGCAGTCCCAGGCAGCCATTGGGCCAGTCCATCTGTTCAACGTTTTCGAGCTGAATACTTTCCACTGCTACGCCCAGGGTTTCGCTGATCCGGTTCTGGACATTGAGTGCCACATCGGGCGGCAACACGTTCTCCAGAGCAGGGTCCACCTGGGTCGCGACAGCATTCGACTGGTTGGCGCTACAGGCGGCAAGTGCGAGTGCCGCACCGAGCAGGAATACTACAATCCGGCTTTTCGACATACCTAGAACCAGTTGAACAGCAAGCCGAGGATTACCAGGAGCAACAGGAAACCCAGAATGCCGCTGCCGCCGTATCCCCAGCTTCGGCTATAGGGCCAGACCGGTAAAGCGCCCAGCAACAACAGAACCAAAATAATAAGTAGAATGGTACTCATTAGCTATCTCCTTTTTAAGTTTTTTGGTGCCGGAGGGAAACATCCCCTCCGGCAGGTGGATTCAGTGATTATCCTTAGTCGTGATCGTGAACATTGTCCAGGAAGTCATCGATCTCTTTTTCAGCTTCCATTTCAGTGTAGCCGTACTTCTCCTGCAAAACACCGGCCAGCTTGTCGCGTTTGCCGGCAATCTGGTCCAATTCATCGTCGGTCAGCTGACCCCATTTTTCACGAATTGAACCCCTCAACTGCATCCATTTTCCTTCCAGGATATTCTGATTCATTTTATTTCTCCTTTTCTAATTCTTGATTTGCCCATCCCTAACGGGACGGCATATTCCTCAACCAAATTGACCTAATGTGATTCCCTGTCGTAGGTAGTCACCTGGCTGGTGGGCGTCCGGTAAAAGAGCACCCAGATCAGACGAACAATCGCCCAGCCGATGAGAGGATAGACAATCATCGCGATAATAGATGTGACCTCCAGAACAGAGCTCCCAAATGCCGGGTTGGTTACGATATTTCGAAACGGCCACAGGAACAATTCGCTCAACTGATATACAAATGCCGTAAATGGGTTACCCTGATTGGCGCCGATCAACAACAGCAGGACTCTAATACCAATCAAGGCTTCCAGTCCGGCGAAGAGCAACCAGATAAACTGCGTGACCTTGTAAATCGCCTCCCGGTATTCAAGGTTGACGTTGTGGACGACATGCTCTTCATGGACGTGGTCGCCACTCTGATGTACCACTACCTTCTTGCGATGGGAAATTTGATCTCTGTCGAGTGTCATGAGGTACCTCCTTCTATAATATCTACGGGCTCACTACACAACAGTTCGTCTGCTTGTTAATACGCCCAGGATCAAGGATAGAATTGCCGAACCAACGACACCCCACACAATGGGGAAGGGTTCACCTTCTACGTTGATCGTAAAGACCTCGGGCAAGCCCAGTTGGCTCGCCAGCCACACACCGACATAGGCGCCAACAAACCCGACGATGATTGACATCAGGCAACCTCCAAAGGAATAGCCTGCAATCGTCTGGCCGAGAGCGCCAACAATGCCAGCAATCAATAGAAGAACAAGGAGTCCGGTGAGTGTCATTTTCTACCTCCAAAATCTTTGTTTATTCAGTGGGTCCCCAGAAATCATTCCTGGTCATTCAACCTTGTGCATGTCTTTCACACATTGCTTCAATGTAACTTAACGCATACTATAAAAGTTAGATATGCTTATATCAATGGGGGATGTACCTACTGACTCAGGTATCTCCCTAATTAAAAAGGAACAAAAAAGCCAGAGATATGACCTTTTTCCTACAGTCTTATCTCTGGCTGAAAATGATTGATTTAAAGTTATCCGCCGGGACCCCGCCTCGAAAGAATGCGCTTGGCTATATGCTTCAATGATCCCAGCGAATCAGTTTCGAACTTCCTCATCAACAGCTTCAAATATTTCTCCACCTGATCAACTTCCATACTTAAGAAAACAGCCATATCCTCAGCCGAGCGATCCAGGAGCAATTGCTGCAGGATCTCCACCTCACGCTTGGTGAGTGTTTGCTCTTCGATGGAGGGCAGACCGCTGTTCTTGACTGCACGCGGACTAAACCAACTCTTGCCTTTGTTGATAATACTGCGGATCGCGTCCAGCAGCATCGAGGGGGCTTCATCTTTTGTGATATATCCAGACGCGCCGTTCTCGAGCATACCGAGAATGTAATCCCGGTCGCTATACGAACTGACTGCCAGCACCTTCATATCGGGTTGCAGGTTGTGAATATGACGCATCACAGCATCCCCTCTCTGGTCGGGCAACTCGATATCCAGCAGTAGAATATCAGGATTCTTGGTAGTAGCAAGTTCGATTGCCTCCGCTCCATTCCCACCTTCCCCTACAACAATCATATCCTTGGCAGCCTGAAGCAGATTTCTGATCCCTCTCCGAACGCCGGAATGATCGTCAACGATCAGCACTCGTATTTGCTTTTCTGACATTAAAGTTTTTCTACCAGTATCCTCTTCAAGACTTGTTTCCAGTGAACTGTGTAGACTCATGGCATTTCTCTAAAGTTAACAGGAGTTGCCAGGAACAACAATGGGGAATTACCCTAATCCCGAGTGTACCTGTCCCCAGAACCGATATTCAAGTCTTTTTTAACGAGGCTTTCCTGCACGGCTAGAATCGCCGCCTCCACCCGAGATACCACTCCCATCTTCCGGAAAATGGCATGTAGATGTTTTTCTACAGTCTTCACGCTGATTCCCAGTGCAATGCCGATCTGATTGTTCGTCTTCCCCTCCACCACGAGGTTTAAGACATCCAGCTCCCGGGAGGTAAGCTCGGTGCCGCCCTCCTGCTCCTTCAACAGGATCTGGCTCAGCAGGGCTGCCACCTTGCGGCTGACCCAGCCTACCTCACCGTGTGCTACGCCGCGCACCGCTTCTACAATTTCCTCAGGCATTTCATCCTTTAACAAATAGCCCGAGGCGCCATAGGTAAGCAACTGGGAGATGAACTCCCGATCATTGTAGGAGCTTAACCCGAGAATCCGTGCATTGCTTCCCAGCTTATAGGCCCTCTTGATAATTTCCACCCCGCTCATATCCGGGAGCTTCATGTCCAGGAGAACCACATCCGGCTTTAGCTCATCGATCTTTTGCAGCGCTTCTGCACCGGTATGAGCCTCACCTAATACGGTAATGCCCACCGCGGGAGCGAGCAGGTCATGAATTCCCTTACAAATGATGGGATGGTCATCCACGATCAACACACGAATATCTGCCATTGGTATACTCTTTCCGAAGAAATTTTAGTCTGATGATTCTTTCCAGGGAATCGTCACCTGTATGGTGGTTGAATTCCCGGGTTCGGATTGCACTCTAAATGTACCGTCGAGGGTAGTAGCTCTCTCTGCGGCGCCTGCCAGGCCGTAGTGGCCCTGCCTGACAAATTCTATCCAGTTAGGCGGAACCTCGAAACCTTTGCCATTATCGGTAATTTCAAGATGCGCCTCTTCCGCGTCAAACGAAAAGCGAACATGCACTTCTGTGGCTTTTGAATGCCTGATGACATTTGCAAGCGATTGCTGGAAAATCCTGAACAGCGCCAGGCGCACTTTTTCCGGCAGGATCTGACGGTCATGCGCCAGCGAAAGATAGATGTTGAGATTGGGATGTTTCTCGAGGATGTCATTTGCATGAGAACGGATGGCATTTTCGAGACCGAAATTGAAGATGGTCGGTGGTCTGAGCTCCTTGGCTGTGGCACGCAGGTCCTGTAGCACATTCTGGATATGCTGCTTCACATCACCCAGTGCATCCTTTAGTTCGGGAGATGCAGCATTGCGCAATTCTTCAAGGCGGTAGATCGCGCTGTAGAGCGACTGCATCGGGTTATCGTGCAGCTCCTGGGCAAGACGCAGACGTTCAAGCTCCATGCTGTTTTGCAGCCGGCTGTTCAATTCTGCCATCTCCATCTCCAGCCGCTTTTGCTCGGTAATATTCTCCACGATACCGACAATGAATGCAAGGTTATCCACTTCTGTTCCTCGTTTGATGACGGTAAAGATTGTCTTGACCCAGACAATGGATTGATCACGATGGACGGTGCGGTGCTCAAA
>JAICQC010000530.1 GCA_025938055.1 Anaerolineales bacterium
ATAGATTTTGAATCTGTACAGTTTGACGGGTTATTCCTTCAGGAATGCGACGCAAAACATGCTCTACGAGTATCCACGAGTATAATCATCCCACTCCTCAACCGCCAAAGGAGGTGACCCATGCCCTTCAAACTCGTCTACCTTTCCCAGCAGGACCCAAAATGGAAAAACGACAGACTCGGCTTCGGCGACCCCAAAGATACCATCGGCTACCTGGGCTGCGCGCTGACCAGTGTTGCCATGCTGCTCAGCGGGCACGGTTATTCTGAAACCCCCAAAACGCTCAACCAAAAACTCAGGAACGTGAACGGCTTCGTCAGCGCGGCGATCCGCTGGGGTGCGGTCAGCCAGGTCTACCCGAAGGTGACGGTTCGTTCGAGCATCTCCTGCACTACGACTCCCGCGCCGCTCGAGCTGATCGACGCGGCAATTGCGGCAGGTCAGCCCGCTATTGTCCAGGTGGACAACTCACCGGCGCAGGGCATCCAGACGCACTGGGTGGTACTCTACGGTAAAAAGGGGAATGACTACCTCATGCTCGACCCCTGGCCCTACCAGCCGGATATTTCAAAAGAAGACCTGCTGATGAAACGCTACGCCCAGGGCAAGGCGCTTAAGCGCGCCATCTCGCACGTGATCCTATACGAAGCCTATGGCTCGGGAGGTCCGGTCACGCCTCCTGCGCCGGGCACACCAATGAGCAAGGTCTATGCCCGCGTCAAGGACTCGGTCACGTGGGGGTTGAACGTCCGCTCGAGCATCGATACATCCAGCACGGCAAACGTTCTCGAGGTGGTGCCCGCCGGCGCGCAGCTCACTCTGCTCGAGACGGACGGCTCGGCGAAGGTCGGCGCGGTCAACCAGTGGGTGCGCGTCCGCACGCCGCAGGGCAAGGAAGGCTTCGTCGCCGCATGGTATCTGGAGAATGTCGCAGAGGCGACTCCCTCGCCAGTACCGGAGCCCGTTCCCATCCCTGTGGAAGAGCCGCCTGACGAGCCAGGCACCCCATCTGCGCCTGAGACGCCTTCCACACCTGACACACCGCCGATGCCGAGTGTGCCTGAAGTTCCCTCCACACCGGTAGAGCCTCCCAGGGAAGAAGAGGACGATGACAAGCTGATCGTGGTCGTTTCCAGCGCGGTGGGGTCGAGCGGCTTGCGGTTGCGAAAGACTGCATCGAAGGGCGGCGCGCTGATCGCCATCCTCAAAGCCGGCACGCGCCTGACCGTGCTCGAGCCTGCTAAAAAGGCAAAAGCAAAGATCGGCAAAGCCAACCAGTGGCTGCATGTGCGTGGTTCGAAAAACCAGCGCGGCTACGTGAGCGCGGAATATGTCTCGCTTCCCTAAGAGAGGATCGTTCGGAAGCCATGTGTTGTATGAAGACTTCAGATAGGAACTCCAACCTGTATATCTATAGAAAACATCAATTTAATTATGATATAAGCGGTAAAATGCAGTCACGAATCCACCGGTAGCCGAGGAGCAGACAATGAACAGCGACCTGACGATCTCAACTGAAGAAGTGCAAGCCGATGTACCTGTGACCGTGTTCCATCTGCGCGGCTGGCTGGATGCACAAAGCGAGGAACAACTTCTCGAAGCCGCCCGCACCTCCCATGACGGCGGCGCGCGCTATCTTCTGATCGATATGAGCGACCTGGACACGCTCACCAGCGCGGGCATGCGCGCACTGCAAAAGGTTTACCAGATCTTTACGCCGAAAGAGGACCAATTCAGAATTGCCCACCTCAAAATGTGCAATGCTCCACCGCAGATCTACAACGTGCTTGGCATTACAGGATTTTTGCAGAATATCCCCATGTATGAAAGTATCCACTCCGCGCTCGAGTCGTTTGGAAAAGAATAATCTACCATTGGAGCAAATCATTGGGCTCCCCGGCTGCGGGGAGTCTGTTGCTTGAGGTGCCAGCCGGGGAAAGTGACATATTTCTGACTATCCGCAAATCGGACTGAATTAGCCAATTTGTTAACTCTTTGCAAAGTTTATAAATGCAGGGAAGGCTAAAATTACTTTAACACCGCTGCTTCCGGATGAGATGGTCTGGATACGGTTTGGAAGCCAGCGGTTCTGAAAGACTCATGCAGATCATGCAAATTCACATTCATCCCTTCGCCATTTTTTCGATCCTCTCTGCATCGATTTCACTGGTCGCATCACTGACGGCCTGGCGGCGTTCCGCGCCCGGCGCGCGCATGCTAAGCCTGCTGCTGCTTGCCATGGCGATCTGGGCTGCTTTCTATTCCACGCGCTGGCTGGATATTTCATTGGAGGCAAAGGCTTTTTCATATAACCTGATGTATATCGGGATCGCGGCGCTCCCGACGTTATATCTGCTCTTTGTGCTTGTCTTTATCCATCACGAGAATTGGCTCACCCGGCGTAATCTGCTGCTACTTTCCATCCAGCCGATTGCCTTTCTGCTGATCAAGTGGACGGACACATATCATCACCTTTTTCTCCTGCCCGCTGGAACCATAGAAGTGCAGGGCATCGTTATGATGGACTTTGTGCGCGGTCCCGGCTACTTTGTGAATATGGCATATTCCTACGTAGTCATCGGGGTCGCCTTCCTGTTGTTGAGTCAGGTCGCGCTGCGTTCGAGTCCGCTCTATCTGAACCAGTACCGTCTGATAATGATTGGTTCCATCCTTCCCTGGCTGGGAAGTTTTTATAGTGAATTCAACTTTGTCGCATGGCACGGTCTGGACCTTGCCCCGCTGCTCTTCGGTTTGACCGGGATCGTTTTTGTTGTTGCGATCTGGCGTACCCACTTCATGGACCTGATCCCCGTGGCGCGCAGCCATCTGATCGAAAACATGCCGGATGGAGTGGTGG
>JAICQC010000386.1 GCA_025938055.1 Anaerolineales bacterium
AACGCGAGGCAGACGGGCAGGCTGTCAAAATCGTGGGCTCATCTCAGGATATTACGGAACGTAAGACGAACGAGTTAATCCAAGCTGCGATCACACAGATCTCCGAGAGCACCCTTACGGCAAAGACGATTAATCAATTGATCAAATCGGTACACGAGGCGATCCGCGTTCTCCTGCCTGCCAAGAATTTCTATGTGGCCCTGTACGATCCGTCTGCAAGCTTAATCACATTCCCGTATCACACCGATGAGTTGGATGACGACTGGTCATCCCGAAGGCTCGGCAGAGGACTCACAAGTTACGTCATCCGGACCGGCAGACCTCTGCGTACTACTCCTGAGATTTTCGCAGACCTGGAGGCCGCCGGCGAGGTGGTAAATGACGGTGCCCGCAGCGTGGACTGGCTCGGCGTTCCTCTCCGGTCGAAGCAGGTGGTCACCGGGGTGATCGCCGTTCAAACCTACGACCATACAATTCGGATCACCAGACAGCACGAGGAGATCCTGACCGTCATTGCCGCGCAGGTGGGCTCTGCCATTGAACGCTTTCTGGCAGAACGCGAGATCCAAAAATTCAAGCTGGGCATCGACCGTTCTGACAATGCTGTTTTCGTGACCGACCTGGAGGGCGTAATTCAATATGCCAATCCCGCCTTCGAAATCGTATATGGTTTCTCTCCTGAAGAATCGATTGGGAAAACACCTCGGATTCTAAAATCGGGCGTCACGCCTGACGACCAATATAAACATTTTTGGTCCACGCTCCTATCGGGTGAATCTGTTTCGGGAGAAATCATCAACAGGACAAAGGATGGCAGGCTTATTCCTATCGCCGGAACGAATAGCCCCATCCTTGATGAAAGTGGAAATATCATCGGCTTCCTGGCAGTTCATCAGGACATTACCGAGCGAAAGCTCTCTGAAGATACGCTGAAACGCCGCAATGATTACCTGGCTGCGTCTTCGGAAATCGGTCGTCTGGTCACATCAACCCTTGACCTCAACACGATCTTCACCCGCACCGTTAATCTGATCAGCGAGAGGTTCGGCTTTTACTTCGCTGCGATCTATATCATCGAAGAGAGTGGCTTCAACGCCGTTCTTCGTGAAGCCATCGGTGAGGCAGGCGAGAAAATGAAGGCACAGAGATATTCAGTAGTGGTGGGTTCCAACTCCATTGTTGGTAAGGTCGCTGAAAGCCTGGAACCCATGCTCGTCAACGAAACAGATAACGAACCTCTCTATATTGCCAACCCGTTCCTGCTGGACACGCGTGCGGAAGTCGCCATCCCTCTGCGGATCGGCACCCGCGCAGTCGGCGTAATCGACATCCAATCTACCGAGGCTCACTCATTTAGCCAGGACGATCTTTCGGTGCTGCAGTCTCTGGCTGACCAGGTAGCGGTCGCCATTGATAATGCCCGCTCTTATGAATTGTCACAACAATTGATTAAGGACTTGCGCGAAGTTGATCAGCTCAAGAGCCAGTTCCTTGCAAATATGAGCCATGAATTACGGACACCACTCAACTCGATCATTGGTTTCTCGCGCGTCATCCTGAAAGGGATCGATGGTCCTGTGAGCGAAATGCAGCAACAGGACCTGACTGCCATTTACAACTCTGGTCAACACCTGCTGGGGTTGATCAATGATATTCTTGACCTCGCCCGCATCGAGGCAGGCAAGATGGAACTTAATTTCGAAGAGGTCCAGCTTGCAGAGATGGCCACCAGTGTCATGTCGACAGCCAAGGGGCTTGTCAAGGAAAAGCCAATTCAGTTGCTACAGCGCATACCGCAAAATATGCCGGCTGTCCGCGGTGATACCATGCGCGTCCGCCAGGTATTGCTCAACCTGATTTCCAATGCCTCCAAGTTCACCGATCAAGGCTCCATTACTGTGGAAGCCAGTGTTCAAAAAGGACCTAATGGCAAGATGGAGGCATTGATCAACGTAGTTGATACGGGTCCTGGAATTTCTGAAGAAGACCAAAAGAAGCTCTTCCAGGCATTTTCGCAGGTCGATGGTTCCGCAACCCGCAAGAGCGGTGGCTCGGGGCTTGGTCTCTCCATTTGTGCAAACCTCGTACAATTGCATGGCGGGCGCATTGGCATTCACAGTGAGGTCGGCAAAGGCTCAACCTTCTGGTTCACCCTGCCGCTATTCAACCTGCCTGAAGTGGACATCCCTGACGGCAAGAAAGTGGTACTGGCAATTGATGATGATCCTCAGGTGATTGGTCTCTATGAGCGTTATCTGAATCCACAGGGATATTATGTCGTGCCACTCACCGACCCTGCGAAAGCGAAGGAGCAGGTGCTAAAGATCAAGCCATATGCGATCACGCTGGATATCATGATGCCGAACAAGGACGGCTGGTCAGTTCTCACAGATCTCAAATCTGATGTCGCAACCCGCGACTTTCCCGTCATTATTTGCTCCATCATGGAACAGGCAGATAAAGGCTTCAGCCTCGGCGCGGCAGATTACCTCGTCAAGCCAATTCTCGAAGAGGATCTGGTCTGTGCGCTCGACCGGCTGAACAAGGATGGAACGATCCAGGAAGTGCTGGTTATCGATGACGATCCCAATGACCTGCGGCTGATCGAAAAAATCCTCAGCCAGAACGGCCGCTATAAACCGATCCTTGCTGAGGGCGGCCGCAAAGGCTGGGAAGCAATCAACCGCAAGATGCCTCACGCAGTCATCCTCGACCTGTTCATGCCCGAAATGGATGGCTTCACAGTTCTTGAGAAAATGCGAGAAAATTCCAGCCTGCGGAATATCCCGGTGCTTGTTGTCAGCGGCGGTGGTTTGACCCCGGAACAACAACAACAGCTAAACGATTTTGGTCAGCGGCTGATCACCAAAGGTTCGCTCAATGAGAGCCAGTTGATTGAAAACATCGAAGCCGCGCTGAAGCGGATCGGCTGATAAAGTAACCCTGCCTTTTACAGGATAAACCCTTATATGTCATTTGTTATCAGATGTTTAGACTGCGGCCATGCCGCGCCGTTCATGCCCAGCTCCATGCACTGCCCGCAATGCAACAGCCAGTGGCGTGAGGCAGAGTACGAGATGGAGGATGTCGCCAGGACATTCCCATCTCAGTTAAGGGATCGTCCCTTCGATCTGTGGCGATACCAGGAGCTGCTCCCCATTCATAATCCAAATCCCACCCTGCGGCTGGGCGAAGGTGGAACTCCCCTTATTCAGGCGGCAAACCTGGGAATGATGCTTGGTCTGCCCAACTTGTATATCAAAGACGAACGACAGGGGCCCACGTCCTCCTTCAAAGACCGGCAAGCCGCGGTGACGATCGCAGCGCTCAAGGAAGGAGGCGTGACGGAAATGGTTGCCGCCTCCACCGGAAATGTCGCCATCTCGCTTTCGGCGTATGCTGCCAGGGCGGGGATCAAGCTCTGGGCGTTTGTCACCAGCCTTGTCCCGGGTGTCAAAATGCGGGAAATTGCCCTGTATGGGAGCCAGGTGGTCAAGATCACGGGCTCCTACGACCAGGCAAAACAGGTCGCAGCAGAGTTTGCACGGCAGCGCGGTCTGTATCAGGATATGGGTGCTCGCACGGTCACCGCGGTCGAGGCGATGAAGACGATCGCTTTCGAGATCGCCGAACAACTGACGATGCAGAAAGGACCCCTCCCCGGCTCCACTCCTGAACAGCCAAAATGGCGCACACCGGATTGGTACATCCAGGCAATCAGCGGCGGCATGGGCCCTTTGGGTGTCTACAAGGGATTTCATGAGCTTCAACAACTGGGAATGATCGAGCGCATCCCGGCGCTCGCGCCCATCCAGGCAGATGGCTGTGCGCCCATGGTCAATAGCTGGAAGAAGGGACTGGAGATCGCGGAGCCCGTGCTTTCACCAAAGACACGCATTGAAACACTTGCTACCGGTGACCCGGGCAGAACATACGTGATGCTGCGCAAACAGGTGGATGAAACGCACGGCGTATTCGAAAGTGTTAGCGATGAGGATGCTTTCCGCGCTATGCACGTCCTCGCAAAGATGGAAGGCATTTCCGCAGAGCCCGCTGCGGCTGTGGCATTTGCCGGTCTTTTCAAACTGGTGCGCGCGGGAGTGATCAAGCCAACCGAAACTGTTGTCGTCAATTGCACCGGACACACACTACCCGCCGAACAATTCCTTTTCGGCGAAGGCTGGACTCGAGATGTGGATCTCCAGCGACAGGAGCTCTCACCCACTCCTCAGGAGGGATTACTTTCCGCTCTTAACAATGTGACTCCCAATCGCTTCCCGCGCGTGGTGGTTGTGGATGATACGTCTGAGGCACGTCGGCTGATCCGCCGCATCCTTCAGTCACAGGGAGATTTCGAAATCTTCGAAGCAACAAATGGGCTCGAGGCGATCGAGCTCGTCACCCGCGAACGTCCGGATCTGGTCATACTCGACCTGATGATGCCCGAACTTGATGGATTTGGGGTCCTGGATTCGCTGCGGAGCAAGCCTGAAACTGCCAATATACCGGTTATAGTTGCCACTGCCAAAGAGC
>JAICQC010000338.1 GCA_025938055.1 Anaerolineales bacterium
ACCTCGTTTCTCGATCACCATTGGACAATTCATGTTGTTTCGGCGACCCGTCTACGAGGCGATTGGCGGGTATGAGGCAGTGCGAACGCATCCGCTGGATGATGTGAAATTCGGTCGCCGCGTGCTGAGTCACGGTTTCAAGTGGCTGCTTGCTGACCGGTACCCATCACATTCACTGCCGCATGTATCGTGATTTCCCTTCCTCAGCCGCTGGTCTCACGCGCAGCTTGTTTGCATTTTTCACCAACAACATCCTGCTTTATGCGTTTGCATGGACATGGATTGGTATTGTGTTTCTCGAGCCTATCCTTATGCTCATTCTCCATGCAGTGGGGTTTCACCCTGCCTTCTTCCCTGCCGTGCTGGCGTGGACTGCGGTCCTTGAAGCTGCGCTTTTGTTCTTGTTGATTTATCTGCGCTTTCGTTTTCCTGTGTACCTGGTCTTGTTTTATCCGCTCAGTGTTGGTGTTCTAGTGTGGCTTGCTTTTCGCTCGCTGATATCCACGCTGCGTGGCGAGGCTGGGTGGAAGGACCGCAGCTTGCCAACTTTACGTTCATAAATGAGCTCAGGATTATTCCGGCAATTGGATCCTCGTCTCACTGGTCGTTGCTTTGTGTTTGAAGTCCGCGGATGGAGCACCAGCGAAAGCGACACTCCATTCCTTTGCCGGTCCGCGTTTTTGAATGTGAAGATTTCTTCCCTCACGCTTAACTTCAAATCTTGTTTCGATCTTCCCATCTAACGATGGGATTTCTACGCTTATCTGCTTTCCGTCTTCCAGTGGATAGACTTGTAAGGTTACACCGTCGCTAAAATCGTAGTCAGGCCGATCTGTGTGGTTGCCGATTGGAATGACAGAATTGGGTCGCACCAGGAGGGGCAGACTCAAAAAGTCATGGGTTTCACGCACCCAGCGCGGACCTTCAATGACGTTTCCATCCAGCAGATTTGTCCATTTTCCCTCAGGAACATAGTAATTGACGATTCCATCGTGGCTGAACACCGGCGCGACCAGTAGAGAATCCGCGAGCATATATTGCAGGTCGAGATAATCACAGGCGGGATCATCTGGAAACTCGAGCATCATGGCACGCAGCATGGGGATGCCTCGTTCGTGTGCCTGGATTGCGGCTCGATACAGATATGGCATCAGGCTGCACTTGAGTTTTGTGAACTTCGATAAGACTGCGACTGCCTCGTCATCGTAATGCCACGGCACTCGATATGAATTACTGCCATGCAGGCGGCTGTGGGACGAGAGCAAGCCAAATGCAGTCCAGCGCTTATAGACGTCGGCGCTAGAATTTTGTTCGAACCCGCCGATGTCGTGGCTCCAGAATCCGAAGCCGGATAGCCCCAACGAAAGCCCACCGCGCAGAGTCTCTGCCATCGACTCGAAGGTCGCGGTCGAATCGCCGCCCCAATGGACAGGGAATTGCTGCCCACCTGTCGTGGCGGAACGCGCGAAAACCAACGCGTCTCCTTCCTCGCGTTCCTCTTGCAGCAATTCAAAGACGGTCTTGTTGTAAAGATAGGAGTAGTAATTGTGCATCTTGAACGGATCAGAGCCATCATGATGGACCACGTCCGTAGGGATGCGTTCACCGAAATCCGTTTTGAACGTGTCCACGCCCATTTTGAGTAAGACGCGTAGTTTCTCGGCGAACCATTTGCAGGCTTCGGGATTCGTAAAGTCTACAATCCCCATACCTGCCTGCCACATATCCCACTGCCAGACATCTCCGTTGGGTCTGCGGAGTAGATAGCCTTTCTGCATGGCCTCGTCGAACAAGACAGAACGCTGTGCAATGTACGGGTTGATCCACACACAAATGTGAAGTCCGCGGCTCTTCAAGCGGCGCAGCATCCCTTCCGGGTCCGGGAAGAAGCGAGGGTTCCATTGCAGGTCAGTCCAATGAAATTCTTTCATCCAGAAGCAGTCGAAATGGAAGACGTGCAGGGGAATATCGCGCGCCGCCATTTCATCGATGAAACTTGTTACGGTCTTTTCATCGTAGTCCGTGGTGAATGATGTCGATAGCCACAATCCAAACGACCAGGCAGGCGGCAGGGCGGGGTGGCCCGTCAGCGCTGTGTATCGTTCCAGGATCTCTTTCGGCGTAGGTCCATAAATTACGAAGTATTCCAGGGATTCGCCAGGCACGCTGAATTGGACGCGCTCTACCTTTTCGGATGCTGCTTCGAACGAAATCTTCTCTGGATGATTGACAAAGACACCATACCCGCGATTCGTGAGATAGAACGGAATATTTTTGTACGCCAGTTCGCTGCTGGTTCCGCCGTCTTCATTCCACATTTCCACCACCTGTCCGTTTTTGACGAATGCAGTGAACCGTTCACCCAGCCCATAGACACACTCACCCACGCCCAGGCTGAGTTGTTCATGGATGTAGCGTCCCTCGGGCGCATCGACAAACCCCAGCGCGCGCCAGCCGCTTGATGTGATGACGTTATCTCTACCGACATATTCCACCAGCCAGTCGCTTCCTTTGTTCACGCGCACGCTCAAATCGCCGCTGGTCAACGTCGAGGCGCGTTCATCGTCTGAGACGGAAACTTGTGGAGCTGTTCCGGTATACAGGGTGAACTCAGGTGTACGAGGCGGTTGTCCTTTATGATGGACACACTGCACGCGAATCACGTTTTCCATCGGGGAGGAAAAGCGCAGGGTCAGTAAGGGTTGATTGACCGTATGCCCGCGCTCCTGTAATTTCCCCACTGGAGCAAAGACCGTCATCGAATCTTTTTCGAGAATTACTTCATGTACCTGTGCGGCATAATGGGGAGTCATGCCGGGGCGCATTTGCCAGTATCCGTCGCTGAATTTCATCCTGTTTTCCTTTGTTTAGAGAAGCCCTGTGAAGGTTTTCCAGATGATACTCGAAACTGGTACATAACTCTTACCGCAGGCAGTTGTACAATGCATTATCATTGTGCTTGAAAAGGAGATCCGTATGTCCCGTTTGTCAAAATTACTATCCCTTATTGTTGTGCTTGTCTTTCTGCTTGCGTGTAACTTCGTCACTCAGCCAATCCAGGATGCACAGAATCTGGCGGAAACCGCACAATCTGTAGCGACGCTCATCCCGGTGGAGACATTGCAGGCATTGCCCTCGGCGCTGCCGTCCTTCATCCCGGAGGAAACGCTTCAGGCGCTCCCGTCCGCCGTGCCTACGATCGAAGCGCTGGGAACTGAATTCACAGATGCTCTCGATCCACAAGGAACTCCACTTCAGGAATGGAATGGAATTCCCATTATGTCTCAGGCAACAGCAGGCGAAGAATCCGGTGGTGCTTACACCTTTAAGGTAAGTGCTACCGCACAGGAAATTCAGACATTCTACGATCTGCAACTGCCTGCCCTTGGCTGGAGCCAGTCGTTCGAGTCACCTGTAGAAGACGAGGGTGGTTTCCTCTTCTTCGAGAAGGAAGGCAGCTTTCTGACGATATTCATTATGCCTTCGGAAGGTGGCATGCTTGTATTTTTGACACTGGCATAAAACGGCGGACAGGGTTTATAAGGACGGCCAGCAGCCGTCCTTTTTGTTTTGGGAGCAGTGAGATTTTGATACAATCACTGCAACTGTCAAATGGAAGGATTTTGTGAGCAAACTCATCATTGCGAGTTTTCTTATGTTAACGTTTGTCTCCTGTTCTACTGCGATTCAAGAGACACCGGCAGCGGCTCCAACTCTCGAGGAGCAGGCTTCGCCTATGCCTGACGACCAGGAGCCTCCTGTTCAGGAGTGGCGTGGCATTCCCATTATGCCTGAAGCCACTGCTGGGCTAGAATTTGCAGTAAACAATGCTTATAGTTTTGAAGTGAAAGCCAGCGCGCGGGACGTTCAAGCTTTTTATGAGGAGCGACTCACTGAGCTTGGCTGGAGCCAGCCGTTTGACAGTCCGTTTGATGAGAATGGTGGGACCATGACGTTTCGCAAAGAGCAGAGCTCTCTAGCAATCACGGTCACCCCCTCGGAAGGCTCTATGGTAGTCTTACTGGTGCTGACTCTGGCATAAGAAATAATAAAGAGAATAAAAAGGATGGCAATACGCCATCCTTTTTGCGTTTTAAGGGAGAAAGCATAAATGATTTCCGGGAACATTTTCTTTACTGTCACGTCAGAAAATAAATCCATGATCACGGGGGACTCTTATTACTTGAAAGGAGGGCTTATGAACTGATACAACTCTCTGCGGACAGCAGGTACGCCGACCTGATGTTCGTTTCATTTCGTGCCGAATCAACCTACCAATAGGAGAAGAATCATGATCACCAAAAGCAATGCCCTCCGCATGGGCATCCTGCTCGTATTGTTATTGACTTCTGCTTGCGGCGCGCCTGCCGCAACCCAGGCACCTCCATCCAAAGAAGCTCCGTTTACGGATTACATCCCTGAGGAGGCTTCGACCGAAGCGCCTGCCGCGACGCAAGAATCCGTAACAGGCTATCTCCCCCAGCAGCCTGCGTCGAACGTACATCCCCCAATCCCTCCCAACAATCAAGAGCCCTACGACATGTTTTTCGAAGACTATGGAGTCAACCCTTCCATAGATACCGAAGACGACAATCTCTCCACCTTCGCGCTGGATGTGGACAGTGGTTCGTACACGATCATGCGCAGCTATCTGAGCGAAGGGAATTTACCGCCATCCGATTCGGTTCGGGTGGAGGAGTATGTCAATTATTTCGACCAGGGCTATCCCAGCCCGCCTGTGCATCAGGCATTTGGGATCTATCTGGATGGCGCACCCGCGCCCTTTACGCAGACTGAGCGATATCAAATGCTGCGCGTCGGAGTCCAGGGCTATCAGATCCCTGCTGAAGAACGTAAGGACGCCTCCCTCACGTTCGTGATCGACGTCTCGGGTTCGATGGATATGGACAACCGGCTGGGTTTGGTCAAGCGGTCGTTGGAGCTGCTTGTTGAGCAATTGCGACCGGGCGATCGCGTCAGCATCGTCGTTTATGGGTCAGAGGCTCGCGTCATCCTGGAACCCACTTCTGGTGCTGACAAAGGGGCAATTCTCGAGGCGATCTACAATCTGCGCCCCGAGGGAGCAACAAATGCAGAGGCAGGAATCCGCCTCGGGTATCAGATGGCAATGCACGCCTATAACCCCGAAGGTATCAACCGGGTGATCCTATGCTCGGATGGCGTGGCAAACGTCGGGGTGACGGGACCGGAGGCAATCCTGCAGGAGGTG
>JAICQC010000406.1 GCA_025938055.1 Anaerolineales bacterium
CATTTGAAAGGGGCATTGTATGAAACGACTACGGACAGCGATCCTGGGTTGCGGCGGGTTCGCCAGGGTACACGCGAAAAACTTAATAAGCTTACCTGACGAAATCGAGTTGACTGCATTCTGCGATCATCACGACGATAACGCTCGCAAATTTTCCAAAGAATACACAGACGGGAAAGGAAGCGTCTTTACCGATCACCGCGAAATGTTTGAGAGAGCCAACCTCGACCTTGTAGTAATCTGTCTGCCGCCCTTCGCGCACTCGGATGAGGTCGAAGTTGCAGCGCAGCATGGTGTTCATATTCTCATTGAAAAACCGATTGCCCTCTCTTCTGAGCACGCATGGCGGATGGTCGAGACGGCAGAAAAAGCAAGTATCAAAACTCAAGTCGGCTTTATGTTTCGCTTTGGCACAGCGGTCGAACGGCTCAAAGAATTGATCTCCTCCGGTGAAGCGGGTTCCACAGGATTAATGAGTGCCCGCTACTTTTGCAATTCCCTCCATACACCTTGGTGGCGCGACCGGAGCAGATCCGGCGGGCAGCTGGTGGAGCAGGTGATTCACATGGTCGATCTCATGCGCTATCTGATGGGTGAACCAATCAGCGTTTACAGCCGCCAGGAAAATCTGTTCCACCGCGAAGTTCTGGATTACACAGTGGAAGACGTGAGCGCGACCGTTTTTGGATTCCAGGGCGGAGCCATTGGCGTGATTTACGCGACGAACGGCGCGATCCCCGGGAAATGGATCAACGACTATCGCGTGGTCGCGCAAAAATTGACAGCGGAATTCAGCAATGCCAACAATGCCCAGTTTCATTTCACCGCTGAATCCCCCGTACGGACAGAGACGATCAGCAGTGACAAAAACATTCATCTCGCCGAATTGCAGAATCTGTTGCACGCCATCCGCACCGACGGGCAGACGCGCACTCCCCTGCGCGAAGGGGCGAAATCGCTAGACATGGCGTTGGCGGCGACACAATCCGCTGAGCTGCATCGCGAGGTATCTCTTTTGTGAAACTCTGGCTTTCTTCTGAAAATTTATTAAATTTAGAAACGCCGCATATAACTCTTCGCGGCGCAGGACCTGTCCTCAACAACGCGCCGCTGCAAGACTGGACGTGCGAAGCGATGCGTTCAGATAGCGAGCAAATCGAGTTACGGTATACAGCGCCTTCGTTAGGCGGAGGTGTATTTCAGCTTCAAGTGATTCATCTGGAGGAAAAGATAGCAATCCGTTATTGGCTGGAAGAACTTCCGCCGGATCTGGTTCTGGATTCGTTTGGGATACACTTCGAGCAGGTGGAGAACGTACGACAATTTTTGCGCAATGGCTATTTCAGCTGGGATGGTAGTTATTACATTCAGCCGGACACTCTACCTGTCATTGAGGAAGGCATGCCGCGTGTCGAAACAGGATATGGCATGTGTCAATTCCTGCCTCGCCATGGAAGCGGGAGCTTGATCCTCGGCTTCGACTGTCACGACCGCTTCCAGCAGATGTTCACATTTAACATGAGCAGTCAGCCCCTGTCTCTTACGATTCAGACCTGGTGGGACCGCAAGGATCGCTCCAACTTGCAGCGATGCGAATCAGAGCAATTGGTCATTTTTCATCATGCCGAGGTGGAGAACGGATTGCGGGAGTGGGCTCGTATCGCAGCAAACGCTTCCCCCACTCCGCCGCGCCTGTCTGCGCCTCCAATCACTGGATGGTGTTCCTGGTACAACCTGTATGCTTTCATCACGGAAGAAAACATTCTCGATCATCTCCACGCCGCTGAGACCGTTGCCGCACGGGAAGATCTCCCCATGCGTGTCTTTCAGATCGATGACGGTTTCACCCCTGAAATGGGCGACTGGCTGGAGGTCAAACCGCAATTTCCGCGCGGCATGAAACCTCTGCTGGATGATATTCGCCTCGCGGGATTCATCCCCGGCTTGTGGATCGCTCCCTTCATGGTGGGCAATCGCAGTCATCTCTACCGTGACCACCCTGACTGGGTCGTCAAAGACAGGAGCAATGGAAAACCGCTGGCACATATGCAGTTCTATGGTGAATTTCGGTGGCATAAACGCAGTGAAGAATATTACATCCTCGATACCACACATCCGGACGCTTTTGATTATCTAAGAAACGTTTTTCGCACCTGGCGGTGGGAGTGGGGATGTGAATATTTCAAAACGGATTTCATGCATTTTGGAAGCGAATATGGACCCGAGCGCGCCCTCTGGCATACACCCGGTATGACTCGCATCGAGATCTGGCGGCGCATGGCAGAGATGATCCGCGAAGAAATTGGGGATCATCTCTGGCTGGGATGTGGTTGTCCGCTCTGGGCATCGATCGGATTGGTGGACGGTGTGCGCATCGGCAGGGATGTGGGCGTCGCCTGGAGCGGGGACTATTCTGCACAGTCCCTGTTGCGCGACCAGTCCTGCCGGAACTTTGCGAATCACATCCTATGGCAAAGCGACCCGGATTGCGTGCTGTTGCGCGAACGCTTCAGTGACTTATCGGAGGAAGAGATTAAAAGCCTGGCGCTCTATGCGGGAATGACCGGCGGTGTCATGATGACCAGCGATCACCTTGGTGAGCTTTCTCCTGATCGTTTGAAGCTCTGGGAGCTTCTTCTCTCTGAGCAGCGAGCTTCCTGCGATTTCCCTCTACTGGGACGATCCGAACTCTTCTATAAAAGGTCAGAGGGTGTCCAACCAAATCCGCTACGATATGCCGCCAGGGCAGAGGACCCGGTGCTCGTTCAGGTTCGTCATCCGTCATTCTTGAGCAAGCATGGCGCAATTCTTTTCTTGAACACCGTGAATCACACCATACAACGGACATATCCACTTTCAGATCTTGGCATCAGCGACGCCGTATATCTTTACAATTGGGAGAACCAATTCCCCACCGAACAAACCGAGTCAAGAATTGCCGTAACACTCCCTGGTCATCATAGTGCCTTGTACTTCTTCAGCCATGAGCCGATCCGGGAGAAACCGCTCCGTTTATCCTCCTGATCTGAGTTGTATACGTGTTTCAACCTTTCAAAGCCGCAGTGGCGGACTTAAGATCGTAGTATATGGGAACGATCGCAGAGACACCGGTAATGTCCAACACATCTTTTACATCGGTTTTTGGGTTGAGCAGTACCATTCGTCCACCCCGGCTTGCGATCGATTTCGCGCTGAGCGTTAACAAGCGGATACCGCTGGAAGCGAGAAACTCTACATCCGAGAGGTCCACGATCACGCGAGGGTTTTCGCCTGAACTGTAATCTGAGAACTTGGGCTCGATTGCGTCTACGCCACCAATATCCAATCTGCCGATCAACTTGATCAACCGGATGTTGTCTTCCACTTCGTTGTATTGAAGTTCCATAATTTTACCTGTCAATAGGGGTGGATTTCAGCTGCTTATACTATGTAATTCTTAAACTGCGGCAGATAGTCTTTGTGCTGGGCAAAGAGTTCGTTTGTCATCTGGCGGATTTCGGCGAGAGACAACACAGCAGATGTCAATGGATCATAAGCGATCGCCCGATAAATCGCGACGGGATCGCCTGCGAGAGATCCTTCGATGGCAAGCTCCTCGATGCCGCTGGAAAGCTGTGTTAGCAAGGCGCACTCTGCCGGCAGCGCCCCCACGTGAATGGGATGGAAACCAGCCCGATCCACAACGACCGGCACTTCCACACACGCGCCCTCCGGCAGGTTCGTGATCAGGTTCATATTCCGGACGTTGCCATTGAATTTGAATATATCGCCGCCCTGCAAGGCGTTGATGATGTATGCCGCGTATTCATGCCCGCGCTCAAGATTCTCTTCGGTGAGAGGTCGCTCGAGGCGTTCCTTCACCTGTTCCTGCCAGGTGGCTTCATTTTGCTGGTATTCCTTGAGGATGTACGCATACTCACCGGGATTCCAATTCGTGCCGTGCGTGCAGTATTTCTCGATCAGATCGGGGCGTTTGCGAAACCACGGGTTGTATTCCGAGTTATGCCCGCTCGACTCCGTTACGTATTTTCCTAGGGAAAGGTACATCTCGTTGCGCACAGGCTCCGCGTTGTAGATCTCCGGTTGTTCCGTGATTGCTCTATGGATAAGCGGATAGGCGTCTCTGCCGTTCCATTCATACTTGAGATACCACGCCTGATGGTTAATACCGGCACAAAGATAATCAATCTCGTCATACGGCGCCTCAATCCACTCGGCGAGCATCATCGCCGTGCCCTGTACGGAATGACATAAACCTGTGACGG
>JAICQC010000592.1 GCA_025938055.1 Anaerolineales bacterium
CCTTGGCATTTTGGGTTTCACAGTCTTATCGAATGGCGATCTCGAGGCGGCCCAGAAGTACCTGGATGAAGCCTATGAGGTAAATCAGCAGATCAATAACATTGAAATCGAATATGTCTTGACCGGCAAAGGCATCTTGTGCATGCTGCGCGGCGAGTATGACCAGGCACGAATATTCCTGCAGAAGAATATAGAGCATCATGAAAAGACAGGAGACCGAATGGGATTTCTGTGGGGGCGCGCTCGTCTGGGGTATGTTGCCGGGCGCGAGGGCAGCGTGGCAGAAGCGCACCAAATTCTTGTCGATGTGATTGAAAACTTCCATGCAGATCAATACAGGATCGGGCTCGCCTTCGCACTGGACAAGATGGCTAGCCTGTATGCTGTGACCGATAAACCCGAAGCTGCTGCACGTCTGATCGGCTGGTCAGACGCAACCCGCAAGAAAATTGGCGACCCACGTCCGCGCATCGAGCAGGCTGATCTGGATCGTGATGTCGCCGTAATCATCGCCAAGATCGGTCCCTCGGCATTTGAAGCCGCCTATGACTCCGGGCAGGGAATGACACTGGATGAAGCGGTTGCGCTGGCGTTAGTCGAAAAAAAACAGGCATAGCTGTCTACCTAATTAGATTTCATCTCACTTGCCAGATGTGCTTTTGTAATTGCACGAAGATCTGCTCTGCGCGGCATATATCAAATATACGGGTATAAGTTCCGCCCCGCTGTCGTACATGAATTCAATCTATCCCCGGAACAGAACCAGGCGGACGACGCTCAGCGGTCCGCCTGTTATTGTTTAAGTTCGGGTTGGGTCAATCTTTGGGAGACACGTTTACCGTGTCCGTTTTTGTTTGTGAAAATACCAGGAGTAACGGAAAGACCCTAAAGGTTGCCCTCATGTATCGGGCGGAAATGAGTTGTAATGAATGTATCTCATCTAGCTGGCCTATATCCTTCACGGTCATACTATAATCAACATACTTCTAATCGTTACTTATCAACAAAGAGATGCCGATGAAACCCCTCTCGCTGAATGCCGTGCGCGGGCTGATGATCGCCGCGCAGGGCTTGCACGATCACCCACAGCCGCGTGCTACCAAAAAAGCCGTTCGCTCGATCATTCGCCAGATGCACGTACTGCAAATTGATAGCATCAATGTCATCGCCCGCAGCCCGTATCTCGTGTTATGGAGCCGCCTCGGTGACTATAACCCGCGCTGGCTGGACGATCTGTTGGCTGAAGGCGCGCTATTTGAATATTGGTCACACGCGGCTTGCTTCCTGCCGATCGAAGAGTATCCCCTCTATCGGCACCTACACGGTGATTGGCTAGGAGGGCGCGCCCGCAAATGGCTGGAGGAACATCGCACCGTCGCCGAAACCGTGCTGAAGCACATTCAGGCACATGGGGAAACCCGCTCCTCCGACTTTGAGCGCACCGGTGGTCAGAAAACCAAGTGGTTCGACTGGAAGGATGAGAAGATCGCACTGGAGTACCTGTTCCTTTCGGGCGAATTGATGGTCCGCAAACGCCACAACTTCCAGCGGATCTATGACCTGCGCGAGCGTGTCCTCCCCGGTTCCAACGAACTAGACGATGTATCCCCCGCCGATGCTCATGACCAGTTCGTCCTCAACACCATCCAGGCGCTGGGCGTGACGAAAGCCGAATGGATCGCCGATTATTTTCGCCTCTATAAAGCCGATGTCAACGCCGCCTTAAAACGACTGGCGCAGCAAGACCGATTGACGACCGTCGAGGTCGAGGGCTGGAACGTTCCTGGCTACATCCATCCCGAGAACATCAAACAGGTGGAAGCCGCGGCCGCTACGCGGGGAAAGATCCCCCGCTCGAAAACGACCTTTCTCTCGCCGTTCGACCCGCTCGTATGGGACCGGGCGCGCCTCCTGGACCTGTTCGGCTTCGACTACAAG
>JAICQC010000164.1 GCA_025938055.1 Anaerolineales bacterium
AGGTTATAGACGTAGCTGATCAGGATGTCCGTATGCCCGGCAGGGGTGGGCGTGCCCGCCATGGGCGGACCGCCCGCGTTGAATAGATAGATCAAATTGAAGTTATTGAAATTAAAGGTAAACGAAGCGACCAGCAGCGGTCCGACCGCCACGAGCAGCAAAGGCAGCGTAATATGCCAGAACTGCTGCCAGGGACTTGCCCCGTCCACTTGCGCCGCGGCGTAGATGTCCTCAGAGATGGACTGCAGCGCGCCGCTGGAGATCAGCATGAAGTAGGGATAGCTCAGCCAAAGATTGATCAGCAGGATTGCCACTTTGGCCCATGTCGGATGCGTGAACCAGGGAGGCGCCCAGCCAAACAGCCCTTCGAGCATGCGGTCGATCACCCCAAGCTCAGGGTTGAGCATCCCTCGCCAGATCAAAATGGTGATCAGCCAAGGAACGGTGTAGGGAATGATCAACAGGGAGCGGATCAGTTTCTTAAGCGGAAATCTTGGATCGTTGAACAGGACGGCAATTGCCAGCCCCAGGGAAAAATTCAGCAGCAGGCTGAAAAAGGCAAACCCAAAGTTCCAGCCAATGATTCGGACCAGGGGACCGCGCAGGGCGGGACTGATGAAAAATTCCCGGAAGTTCGTCCACTGAATGTTCTGCACAAAACCTGGTCGAAGCTGTTGTCCGCTGGAAGACGTAAAGGTGCCTCTCAGGTTTTTGTAGACGACCCCGGTCTGCCGGTTGATCATCGCATCCTGCTCGGCATCGTACTCATAGAGCGGCAGGAGCTCCCCGGCTTCTCTGGGGGAGCGGATCTGGATGGTTCTCCCTTCTTCGCCGAACTGGATGTTGGTAAGATCTTGATTGGTCGCAGCCTGGAATGGGTTGAGTCGTCTATAGCCTTCGATGGTTTCAGGAACGCCATTCTCGTCCAGTGCCCCGACGCCCATCTCGCCCGCCTGCGGCTGAGCGAGGGGTTCACCCGGCAGCGCCAGATATCCATTGCCCTCTGCATCCATCAGCCAGAGAGCATACTCCCCGTCTGTGGACTGGAAGGCTGTCCAGGTGTAGGACCTGCCTCTCTCAGGCAGATAGGTCACATTCAAGATCTGGTCGACAGCCTGCTGTTTGGTGATGAGGTGTCCCTCGCCATAGTTTGTAAACGAAACCCAGACGGTAAACAGGATCGGATATATGGTAAACAATGCCATCAACACTAACCCGACCATCATCCAGCGAAGGGGATAGGCTTTCTTAAGCAAGACTACAATATTGACGAAAATTGCAATGACGATGATTGCCGCTGCTAACGGATAGTAACCCAGAGGAATCAGTCTAGTGAGAAACCAGATGATGAAGGCATCCACCAGGATCAATACCGCAAAGCCGAGGACTCGCGGCAAAATCGAGGGTGGAGAGGGATCCATTTTTTTGCGATTGCTCAAAGAAGCAGTAGCCGTCATGATCTCACCTTTGCCTCGTCATTGCGAGCGGAGCGAAGCAATCTCATACCAAGGTTATTAGCTGAAAATCGCAATGGAGATTGCTTCGTCGTGGCGCCAAATTTCGATCGAGGAACTCAACCATCGGCACCACTCCTCGCAACACCGCACTTGTGGTGGGTGCAAGTGTGACAGGAAGAAATGAAAGCCGGGGCGGAACTATGGTCCCGCCCGGCCTTCGCTATAAAAGATTGGATTACTCGGTTACGGCTTCCACCAGATGGGTCTCTGGATCATAAGTGAACGTCACAGTGCTGTCAGCAGGCAGGCTGAGCGTATAGTTCGGCCCATCCTGAGCGCCATCGGAGCCGTAGTTGACCGTCCAGGCGCCGTCCAGCGCGACCTTATACTCATAGTCTCCGGCGGGAAGATCCACGGTAAGGGTGTAGAGCCCGTCCTCACCCTGCTCCATGGCGGTCGCCTGACAGGCAGGGTCCCACTCAGCGCCACATCCAACCGCATCCTGGAAAGTACCAGGCAGATTGACCATCCCAGCCAACGCGCCCGCGATCAAGTCCCGGATCTGGTTGCCTGCCTCCGTCATGGCTTCCTCAGGGGTCTGCTCACCGGTCACCGCCAGGGTGATACCGTTGTCAGCCGCACTCCATACAGAACCCATTTCGGGGATGTTCGGCATCGGCATTGCGTTGGCGCCTGCTTCACCCATTGCTTTCAAATCGGCATCATCAGTCTTTTCGAGCACAGAGATATATGCAGATGGACGCAGCCCGGTTTCGTAGAGTTGCTGCATCACTGCTTCCGTTGCAACGTACTCGGTCAGGAAGGTCTGTGCAAGTAGTTGATTTTCGCTGAAAGCGTTGATCATGAAGCCCTGTACGCCGAGAAACGGGACGCCCTCGTCGGGGAAGAATGTAGCAACAGCGTAGGGGACACCGGAAGCGCGGATGCGGTCCAGCGCCCAGGGGCCCGCCAGGAGGAATGGGATCTGGCCAGTCTCAAACAATGAGTGGGCAGTTTCGTAATCGAACGTTTCGGGCATGAGTTCCTCTTCGACGGCTTGTCTCATCCATTCGACCGCGGCGATCTGACCTTCACTATCAATGCCCACATCATTGGGATTCCAGGCGCCATTAGCATCCTGGCCAAAGATATAGCCGCCAAAGGCCGTCTGCATCGGCAGGGCATTATATAACTGCCCCCCGGCAACCGCGGTTGCATATTGAACCTTGCCTTCGGCCTGCAGTTGGCGGCCGATCTCAAGTACCTCATCCCAGGTTGTAGGTGGTTCAGGGACCAGCTCAGTATTATAGAAGAACCCAATGTTCTCCGTAGCGTAGGGCAAGCCGTAGAGCTGGCCATCGGTATAGGTAAAAGCCTCCAGCGCCACAGGGACAAATTCATCTTCTCTGCCAGCCAGGTCAATAGGGGATACCAGACCACTCTCCACCAGGGCACCCAGCCAGTCGTGGACGCCGATGAAAATATCGGGACCTTCACCCGCCGGCGCTGCGGTGATCATGGGAGCGCGGATATCCTGGAGCGCGCCCAGGTCTTCAACGACGAGCTCCACGTTATATTCGGCGCGGAAATCATCGGCAAGCTCGAGCAGGATCGGTGTGCGGGTATCGTCCGCCCAGATTCGCAAGGTCGCATCTGCCTCAGCCGGGAGCTCGGTGGCTGCTGGTTCCTCTGCAGGTGGTTCGGTCGCGGCAGGTTCTGTGGCTGCGGGCGGCTCTGTCTGTATAGGCGCAGAGGTAGGAGCCGCACTACCGCACGCGGACAATAGAAGCCCGAGCAGGGTAATTAACGACACAAGTGTTACTAACTTTTTCATGGTACTTCTTCTCCTTTTTGATGCTGATTCTACAGGCGACGACTCAATTCATCGCCCGGGCTGGTCATGGGCACATTACACCCAATATCTCATTAAATTATAGGAATGAGCGCTGGAAAAGACTTGCCAGAAAGCCGGAAGTATTTGTCACTAAACAGGATTAAAGGCTCTTTGCCATGGAAACACGTGCAAGCATATTTTGAAAATCATCATAGGTGAGCGGATGGAGCAGACAGTAGTCCGCGCCCAAATCCCTCGCCCTGGCTTCCTCGGTGCTGGATGTGCAGACGACAATTGGGGTTTCAAGACTGGTCAATTCACCAATGCGGGTGAGTACCTTCTCCAACAACGTGGTGGATGAAAAGAGAAGCAGGGTTGGAGCAAGAGTTTTGATGTCTTTCAAGGTTGTTTCCCCCCGTGCCATGATCATCTGATATGCACTGCGCTCGGTGAACCTGCTAAAAAGGTAACTGAGAGACTCGTCATTGACAAACAGCAGGACGGTCTGTAATGGCTTCGAATTCATGCGCCTGTTCTCCATTTGCATTGTACGGAAATCAGACAGGCAGATCTTGCCAGGAAGCCGGATGTTTTTGAATGTTCCCGGGAGGAAAATATCCCTTCAGTTCCTCCCGCTGCGACGGAAAGCGCGCGGTGTTAGTCCCACCTCACGCTGGAACGTCCGCGTAAAGTGTGCACTGTCTGAAAAACCAACCGAGAGGGCGACCTGCGTAATGGACAGGTCTGAGTTCCGTAGCAGGTCGCATGCCTGGCGAATACGGTACCGGCGAATATACGTGATGGGTGTAATGCCCACTTCCTGCCGGAAACAGTCCGTCAGGTAATCGGCGCTGATGCCCACGTGATCGGCGATCGCTTCACGGGTGAGTGCCTCGGCGTAGCGGGTATGGATGTATGCCATTGCCTTACGAACCAGCAACTGGGTGGCTCTGTTCAAAGCAGGCTGGCGGGAGAGCGCAGCGTCCATATGGTTCAGTGTTTCTTCGGCGCTGAACAGCCCTTTCCCAAGGATCGCTGCTACGCCGCGGTTGCAGCGTTCCAGGTCTGCATCCGAGAGAAGCCGGGCTGTCATAATAATGACCGGTATCTCCCGAGTGGACTCTCGCGCCTGCAATTCATCCAGCACCGAAAAGCCGTCCATTTCTGGCATCATTAGGTCAAGCAGGATGAGGTCCGGGATCTGCTCCCGTATGAAAGCCATTGCCTCGAGTCCATTGCGTGCAGTCATAGCGCGGTATCCCGTTTGCTCGACAAGCCGCCTATGCATGTCAAGGATTCCGGGATCGTCGTCCACGACGAGGACGATTTGCGACGGCTCTGGTCTCGTTTCTAAGCGCCTTAATTCCTTCGTTAGTTGATCCAGGTTGAGCGGCTTGTGGAGGTAGTTTAACTCGAGGATCTGCCCTCGGTTGTTTTCAGACTGAAGAGCACAGGCGAGCACCGGGATTTGCGCAGTTGCGGCTTGCCGTTTGAGCATACCGGCGATCGCCCAGCCTTCGCGGCTGGCAAGTTGTCCTTCGAGGAGAATGGCGGAAGGTCGAGCCCGGCTCATCCTTGGCAACCAGTCGTTTTCCTGATCCACGTAATAAATAGTGGTAATAAACCCTCGTGCTTCCAGATGCGCGGCAAAGCCAATATGGGCTTCACGGCTTTCTGCGAGAATAGCGATTACGTTGGTGGTCGCGGTCGGCTCAGCGGGAAAAGCAGGCGAAGTCTCAGTTTCTGCGATGACAGGCAGGCGAAAGGAAAAGGTGGAACCGCTTCCCAGGTCGCCCGGCGAAAGAACCTCGATCTGCCCCCCATGCTGCTCGATCAATTGTTTCGAAATAGCGAGTCCCAGCCCCAGTCCGCCATAGCCTTTCTCGATTGCATTTCGCGACCGGAAGAATTCATTGAATACTCTATGCTGCTCTTCCGATGAGATTCCCATACCTGTGTCGCTGACAGAGACAATGACCTCCTGATCGACCATAGAGACATCCAGCCGCACCTGCCCCGCAGGTGTGAATTTGACCGCGTTGCTGATCAGATTCAACGCGACCTGTCGCAAGCGGGTGCGATCCCCCAGTACCCAGGGACCGCGTTCTGGGAGATGCAGGCTCCATCCCAGTCCTTTTTCCCGTGCAAGTTCTTCCCCGATCTCTGCCGCGACTTGCAGGACCTCCACCAGATCAAGCGGTTCCCGCACGATGTGGAGCTGCCCGGCTTCGCTGCTGGCGAGATCCAGGACATCCCCGATCAGCCGTGCAAGATGCTGGGCGCTGATATTGATCTGTTCCATATCGCGCCGTTGCTTTTGATCATTACCGGTGCGCAGAACCATTTCGCTCAAGCCAACGATCAGGCTGAGCGGAGTGCGCAGTTCATGGCTGACCATAGACAGGAAACGGCTCTTCAACTGATTTGCTTCTTCTGCCAATTGCCGACCGATGAGAGCATCGTTGTACAACTGGCTAGTACGCAATGCCGCGCTCAGGTTGTGGACGACGGCAGCACATAGCTCCGGGTTGGGTGCTTCAAACGCCGCGAAGCCAGCGGTGCTTCCAGCTATTTCCAATGGCAGAATGGTTAACTGCTGGGACTCAATGGATTGATAGAGTCCGGGCGTTGGAAATTTGCGCGTTTCAAACTTCTGCCCCTCAAGGTTGTTCGGAAACCCAGCCGTCAAAAGGATTGTTGCCTGAGATGGGTCATCTTCTTCATCATTATCGTAAAGAGCAACCATGAGATTCTTGATCCCCACTTTGGGCAGGTGACGGGTGAGGATCTCGGCGCTCTCGGAGATGTTCATCGCCGTAAGCAGTTCGGCAGTCATCAATCCCATTTGAGACATCATGTCCATATATTCGATCATGGAACGCGCAGTCCAGCGCTGGATCTGCTCGCTGATCTCAAGATGGATGCGACTCATGAGTTGTATAAGGAATTCCTGCTCCGCGTTCGGTACAAGACTGAGCAGGCTGTTCATCTTTTGATAGAGGATGGCAATGCCTGCCTGCCAGATATGAACATCCTCGCCGCGTTCATCGGTCCAGGCGAGCATGCGCTGGATCTCCCTTAAGATGGGCTCTGCCGCTTGGGTCTGCAAACTCAACAGGAACACATCAAGAAATATGGAGCACTGTGCATGCAGATCTTCCAGTAAGCTATTTCGTGCTTCGATTAAAGAGGCTTCTGCCATGGCGCGCGCCAGATCGTCCAGAGCTAACGGCAGTTCGGGGAACGCTTCTGTTGAAAATGCGAGGCTGGTCCCGGTGGGCGGACAGCCGCACGACTGGCGAATGATGAGTCTGGGTGGGACGACCATACGTGCCGAATGGCTGGCTTTACCCTGTATTTGGTTCAGCAGGGTGATCACGGATTGATATCCAAGCGCAAACGTGGGGTGGCGGATCGTCGTGAGTGAGGGGGAGAGTGACCGTGCGTCGAGGATGTCGTCGAAGCCTATTACAGCCACGTCATCGGGGATGAGGCGCCCTGTTTCCTGTAAGCATTCGATGGCACCCAGGCAGGACAGGTCATTGCTGGCGATCAGCGCAGTAAAGCCTGCTTGGCTGTCGAGAATTCTCTGCATGGCGGCTCTTCCGCCCTCACGGCGATGCTCACCAAAGGCGATCAGCCTGAGATCTTCAGGCAAACCTGCATCTCTTAATGCAAGTCGATACGCCTGCAAGCGCTCCTCACTATCTCCTCCATGACCCACGTTTCCAGCAATAAACGCGATCTGTTTATGCCCATGCTGCAGGAGATGGTCAAAGGCTAGCCGAATGCCAAGGGTATTGTCCACAGCGACGATGGGCCCCGGTCCTTCGGGTGTTGTAAAGACAATAGGAAAACCCGACACCAACAGGTCACAAACGTATCGAGATTGATCCGCTGTCAGTTCATCGGGGACAATAATCAAGCCATCTGTGTTCCAGGGACCCACCGGCACGAAATTAATGTTGGGTCCGGGCACGGGCCAGAAACTTGGGTTTTGGGGGCTATTGCCAGTTACGCTGAACCCACAACCAAAAAGGAGATTGCATCCATGTTCGCTCGCTGCGGCGCTGATCCCCTGAATCAAAGAGTGAGCGTACCTGTCTATCGTCGTCCCCTGATAGACGGGCCAGGTAGAAATGAAACCCAGGGTAGGTTTGTGATTCATTTCCTTATGCATGGCTGATTAACCATGTTTTGATTGTATCATTTGAGGTTGATAGGCGGTTCCACCTTTATACGCATAATCAAATCCCACATGGGCAATGCGATTTTAACTCGACGAACCGCTGCTACCTCCCATAGTGATGACGACCTTTCCTTTGGCGCGGCCTTCTGACACATGCCGCAGCGCTTCAGGGGTCTCATTTAACGGATAACGCCTGTCGATCACTGGAATGATCTTGCCAGCTTCACAAAGCTCCGTGATAGCAATTAAATCTTTGCTGTTCTGCGGAACTGCCAGAATACGTATGTTCTTACCGGTAGTTCTTTTGATCCATGGTCCCAGGAACAAGATCTGGAACAAGGTGGCTACGGAACCTCCGACGAAGAAATATGTACCATTCGGCTTGAGTGCCCGCCGGTAGTCAAAGACCGAACGATGTGAGATCACGTCGATGATCAGGTCATACTGGTTCTTGGTTTTGGTGAAATCTTCCCGTGTGTAATCAATCACATGATCTGCACCCAGAGAGCGAAGAAAATCCAGCTTGCCTGTGTTATCCACTGCGGTCACTTCTGCTCCGTACAGTTTGGCAAGCTGCACAGCAAATGTACCTGCACCTCCTCCCGCCCCATTGAGCAAAACTTTTTGCCCAGGCTGCACACGCCCTTTCTTGTGAATCCCGTTCCAGGCGATCACTCCAGCTTGTGGGATGGATGCTGCTTCTTCGAACGTCAGGCTGGCTGGCTTCCGTGCCAGGGTTTGTTCAGACGCGCAGGCATATTCGGCAAACCCACCGTGATAACCCGGGATTTCACCAAAGACATCATCTCCTGGTTGAAATTGCGTGATGTTCTTACCGGCTCGTTCCACTCGTCCAGCGATATCCGATCCAAGGATGGGGTAACCGGGTTTTCGAAGCCCTCCCATACGGGCATACAAAGGTTTTCCGACCAATCCTTCACGGTCCGATCCATTGATGGATACCGCATGAATCTTGATCAGGACTTCATCGTCCGTAGGGGACGGCATGTCCACCTCTGCAAGTTTCAGAACATCGGGTGAGCCGTACTGATGATACACAATCGCTTTCATCGTGACCGCTTCATGGTAATAACGACATTCCCCTTTTATGCCCAGTCTCCATATACAACGTTACTGTCCTCCACTATTCTACTGTGATGATTACTTTTCCTCGCGCGTGTCCCTTTTCAAGATATCGGATTGCTTCTGCTGTCTCCTTCAAAGGATAACATCGATCAATCACAGGAACGACTTTGCCTGTCTCCAGAATTTCCCGGATACAAAGCAAGTCTTCTTTATTTGGATTCGCTACTCCCATCATACCGACCTTTTTATCACTATTCCTGGACATCCGTGGTCCAAGGAGCATGTGCTCGAACAAACGCGGTATGGAGGTAAACCCGGCAATGACACACTTGCCCTGAGGCTTCAAAGCCCGCCGATAGTCGGAAACGGAACGATTTCCAATCGTGTCATAGATCAGGTCATACTGCTGTCCGTTTCGAGTGAAATCTTCTCTTGTGTAATCCACGACCTGGTCCGCGCCGATCGAGCGCACCAGGTCCATATTCCGTGTGCTGCATACGCCCGTCACGTCCGTCCCGTACGATTTGGCAAGCTGCACGGCAAATGTCCCAATTCCACCTGCCGCGCCATTGATGAGGACCTTTTGCCCAACGTGAATCTCTCCCACATCACGCAGACCCTGTAGCGCGGTGAAGCCCACCACGGGCGCAGCCGCCGCTGCTTCAAAGGATACATTTGCTGGTTTCAACACCAGATTCTTTTCGTGAATACAGACATACTCAGTAAAACTGCCAGACCCGATCTCACCGAACACTTCATCGCCAGGCTTGAATTCTGTGACACCTTTGCCAACGGCTTCCACGATCCCCGCGACGTCCGCGCCCAGCCTTGGGTCCTTAGGCTTCAGAAAACCATCGCTCAGGCGCACCAGGAATGGAGCAGCGCGCATGCGATGCCAGTCGAGGGGATTGGCGGATGCCGCAACAACTTTTACTAGGACTTGATCCTGATTAGGCACGGGTTTTTCCACCTCTGCGAGCTGGATCACA
>JAICQC010000144.1 GCA_025938055.1 Anaerolineales bacterium
CGGATGCAGCCGACCCGGCTGCATGTTCCAGCGCCAGACGAAGGTTATCACGCTCATCGGTCAAGCGGTTATACCATTCTCGTTAGTGAGGACCGCGCAAAGCGAGTTCAGCCCGCCCGGAAAGATCGAGAAAATATTTCAGATGCTGACTGCGAATGGTTTCCTGTTCCCCTGCTTCGATGAGTTTTTCCTGCGCATACTGGTTGATCGTTTCATGCAGATGGAAACGCCGCTCACGCCCTGGCTGGCGGTTTGCGATCACCAATGACTTTGCCACCAGCTGGGTCATCAACTCCGATACTTGATTGGACTCGATATCACCTGCGCCATTGCAAACCGATTCGGCGGCTTCCAGAGTCCAGCCGCCTGCAAAGACAGCCAGGCACCGCAACAGTACACGCTCGGGGTCGGAGAGCAGGTTCCAGCTCCAATCGATCGAAGCACGGAGGGTCTGTTGGCGCGGCAGGGCGGTGCGACTGCCGCCTGTGAGCAGGTTGAAGCGGTCATCGAGGCGTGCCGCAATCTGTGTGGTGGAAAACATATTGACACGCGCCGCAGCTAATTCGATGGCGAGGGGAATACCATCCAGACGGGAGCAGATCTGGGCGATGGCGGAGGCGTTTTCCATCGTCAATTGGAAATCGGGTTGGGCAAGCCGGGCGCGCTCTTCGAACAGGCGCACGGACTCGTATCCCCGGAATGTTTCGAGCGTTTGCTGAAGATTGGGTAGGCGCAGGGACGGCATGGGGTAGACGACCTCGCCCAGAATGCCGAGCGCTTCGCGGCTGGTCGCCAGGATCTTTAAGTGAGGGCAATGCTTCAGGAGCGCATCGGTTAAGGTTGCGCTGGCATCCAGGAGATGCTCGCAGTTATCGAGGATCAGCAACGTCGTTTTGGGGCGCAGGAAGCTGATCAGCAATTGCGTATGCGAACGAGTGGCTTGGGTGACGATCCCAAACACGGATGCGACTGTTTGCGGCAATAGCTCAGGGTTGCTAAGGGGCGCCAGTTCTGCGAGCCAGACGCCGTTGACATACTCCTCCAGAACCTGTCTGCCCACTTCCAACGAGATGCGCGTCTTCCCAACCCCGCCCGAGCCAGTCAGCGTCACCAGTCGATGCATGCCGATCCGTTGCAGGATCTCTGCCTGTTCTTTTTCACGCCCGATGAAGGTAGTAAGGGAAGACGGCAGGTTGTTCGGGGTGACCTTCGTACCGGTTTCAGGGAATTCCCCAAGGCGCGCCTGTTTTGCCAGCTCCAACAAGCGCGTCACCCATTGCGGCTCATTTGCAAGGTGCAAGGCTGGCACGAATAAAGCCATGAGCATCGCCGCATCGGGCACACGTTGATTTTGTTCGAGGCGGCTGATCTGGGTATCGCTGTATCCCACCAGAAGGGCGAGCTCGCGCTGGGTGAATTCCTCCCGTTTGCGCAGGTATTTGAGCAGGTCCCCAAAGGTGGAAAATTTGTCTGGTGAAACGGCAGGTTTGCCCAAGTTCTTTCCTTGGGACAAGTATAACTTGGGCAGGAAAGTCCTGGGGAATTTTTGGGGAATTATGGCAAGTTTTAGCACACGCCGGATGCTAGACTGAGACTAATTCAGATATTCAAAAGGAGAAAAAATGAAACATTATAAGTACGCATCCATGCTTGTGTTGGCTCTGGTCGCTGTCCTGCTCAGCGCTTTCCCAGCGATGGCGAAGGCTCAGAGGGCAGCTTTCACAGGTACATCGAATTTCGGCGGGACGCTCAACGCAGGGGAGTGGACCCATCTTCCCAGCGGCAACGTCCGGGCGCGTGGCATCGTCGAGGTCTATCACGATGTCAACACGGACTCCCGTGTCACCGGCGAGGAAACGATCATCAGTAACGGTAATTTCAGACCCGCGCCTTCTTCCGAGCTTGGCCTGGCGGGTTACCTGTGGGGCACCTTCCAAATCGTAAATGAGGGCGGGACCTGGGATGGCACCTTTACCAGCGAGATCACCGCAGACGGTGAATACTTCTACCGCGGCGTCGCGCATGGGAGCGGCGGCTACGAAGGACTGGTGGGGCATTGGGAAGCCTATCGCAATGGCCACTCGGGACCGTTTGCGCTCAGCGGCTGGATCCTCGAGCCATAAATCGAGAGACTGGCTCGCGAGACTCTTCACTTCAAAAGGGAGTACACTGGGCTCAAGCCGATTCACTCAAATCGGCTTGAGCGTATCTCATCCCACTGACGGGGCAGGCGAAGACCCTCGGGGATGATAATGCACATTGCTGGTGGAATTATCCATACATAGTCACACGGAGGCTGCAGTATGAGCGAAGTCACAGTGATCGGTCTGGGAAATATGGGGTCGGCATTAGCACGCGCATTACTAGACGCTGCGCAGGGGCGTGCTGTCACTGTGTGGAATCGCAACCCGGAGAAAGCTGCACCGCTGGTGAATAAGGGCGCAGTGCTGGCTTCCAGCCCGTCAGCCGCCATCACGGATAGCCCGATCATCATGGTGTGTGTGACGAACTACGCGGCGGCAAATCACATTCTTAATGAAGTTGTAACCGATCTTCCAGGCAAGTTACTGGTTCAGTTCACTACTGGTTCCCCGCAGGATGCCCGTGCCAGCGAAACCTGGGCACATGCGCATGAAGCCGAATACATCGATTGTGCCATTACCGGAAGCCCAAATTCCATTGGAACACCCGGTGCCCATATCCTGGTCTCGGGCAGAGAAGCTGTATTTCAAAAAGCAGAACCAATCTTGCGGGTACTGGCTAACAATCTGGATTACAAGGGTGAGCCAATTGGACTGGCTTCTGCTTGGGAAATGGTGTTCCTTATGCACTATTACGGGATGTTTTTGTCTCTGTTTCATAGCGTGCAGATTTGCCATGCCGAAGGCATCCCACTGGAACAGTACATCACATTGCTGGGCGAGCAGGGCAAGAGCTACGAAAAGTGGTTGTGCGAAAATATTCAGTCGGGCAACTATCAGGAGACATCTGCTCCGCTAGAACTCTGGGCGGGAGGCATACAACAGATCGCCCGACATGCCCAGGATAGTCACATTCATACTGAGTTCCCAAAGCTAGTCGCCCGTCTCTTCCAACAGGCAATGGATGCAGGTTATGGCCGCGAAGAAGTATCGGCCTTGTTCAAAGTATTGCAGAAGTGAGCTTGAGGGCATCCCCATTTACAAATGAAAATGCCGCTCCTCAAATCAATGAGGGGCGGCATATCTTGTTTTATAGAGAGTTATGCAAGGCGCTATTGAGGTACATTCCAGGCAGGTCTGAATTTATACCCGTATACATGATTTGACCACAGCTTTATTCATTACAGTAACTTTCTAACCTACGCAAGTTGATTTACTAACTTATTCCTTTTTTGCCAGAATTGCTTGGCTAAGCATTTTCACCTCCTCAGATGTAAGAGAGAATAAAAGCGCTGCAGAATTTCAAACGCCACTTTATGCGTTCCGCTCACGAGTGTAGAGGAAACGGCGCTGCACTTACGTCAATGCCGTCCGCGGGCTCAATTACCAAGTGGACTAGCCAGTGATATTGCGCTGCATCATTTTGCGCCCGGAAGTGCAGGGTGTGTTCTCCCGGGTTCAGATTGGTCATCACGAGATTCCAGTCGGTCACTCTTGCGAAGACTTCCCGGATAGGCGAGGGGCTTGCGGGTATGGCGGGCATCACATAGTCGAACGTGCCGAAGGACTCCAGGTCTATCACGTGATCGTCAATCGCCAATTCCCATACGAGCTCTGTGCCACCCCGGTTCAGGAGAGCCTGGTCTGTCAGCAGGAAGAGATGCCCAATTGCCAGGGTTTGCCAGACAGGGGCGCGGCAGTGAAAGGTCCGGATGTGCGTGTTTTCTTCCGAAGTTGAACAGTACGCCCAGAGCGGAGGCGCATCCTCTGCTCCGGTCGTGACGATCATGCCATCGATTTGGTCACCCGACTCGAGCATAGGGGAAACGGAAAGCGGCTGAACGGCTGGCTGATGCAGTCCTTGTTGGCCGCAGGCAACACCAATCAGTGGAGCAAAGGCGGCGAATAGGAATATTCGAAAAAGCTTATTCATCAGATTTCCTTTCTTATCAATGTCGTTCTCTGGGCCTCCAAAACATTCACGTTGAATGTTTGACCACATTCTGACAGACCTCCATCTCCGCAGCGTCGCTGGGCAAGATAAAATCTTTGAGACGCAACGGAGACGCCTAGGCAATATATTCCCCTTATAAGAGTGCTATACTCTATTTATTCATCCGGATTGATTCACATGGTGTGGGAAAAGGAGGATGTAATGCTCCAAATTCGACTTCTTGGGCAATTTGATATTCGCGTTGATGGGAAACGCGTCACAATCCCCACTCGGGCGGCTCAATCCCTGCTGGCATATCTTGTGCTGACTGCCGGAATCCCTCATCGGCGCGAAAAGCTAGCCGGAATCTTCTGGCCGGAGACGAGTGACGAAAACGCACGTAAGAACTTGCGGCAGGAATTGTGGCGAATCCGCAAAGCGATCTCTGCCCAAGGATCTTCAGAAGATGATTACTTCCTTGCCGATGAATTAACCCTGACGTTCAATCGCGACGGGGATTATTGGCTTGATGTGGCTCAGATCGAACGGCCCGATACCGATCTGCAATCCTTGACGACGAATCTCGCACTGTATCAGGGTGAACTGTTACCCGGTTTTTATGAGGAATGGATCACAATCGAGCGAGAACGCGTGCAAGCCATCTTTGAAGCCCGGATGGCACAACTCCTCGAGCAGCTTATTACGAACGAACGCTGGGTCGCAGTAGAGGAATGGGGGGAACGCTGGCTGGCGTTCAGCGGTGCCCGAGAGCCTGCTTACCGGGCGCTGATGCTGGCAAGCGGCGCGCGTGGAGATATGGCAAAAGTCGCTTCGCTCTACCAGCGCTGCACGGACGAATTAATGGAAAAATTGGGAGTTGAGCCTTCTGCCGAGACACGTGCCCTGTACGATGGACTCTTGAAAGGTGCAAAGGCGCCACGCACACAGATACAGCCATCCGGGACGATTACGTTTCTCTTCACAGATATCGAAGGTTCCACGCGCCTGCTCGAAAAGCTCGGTGATCAATACGCGGTCGCATTAAGTCAGCATCACGAGATCATGCGCGCCGCACTTCGAAAGTGGAATGGTCATGAAGTGGATACGCAGGGAGACGCGTTCTTTGTGACCTTCACCCGCGCCATTGACGCCGTACAATGCGCCGCCGACGCGCAACGTGCCTTCGCCACACATTCTTGGACTCCTGGCGCTCAATTGCGCGTGCGGATGGGCTTGCATACCGGAGAACCGCTCATCGCTTCGACGGGCTATGTGGGCATGGACGTACATCGCGCCGCCCGGATCGGCGACGTGGGTCACGGCGGGCAGGTGCTCCTTTCTCAAACAACACGGGATCTTGTAGTACAGGATCTGCCGCAGGGACTTTCCATCCGCGACCTCGACGATCATCGTTTGAAGGATATGAAGTATCCTGCTCCCATCTATCAACTGGTGATCGACGGGTTACCAGCTGAGTTCCCCCCTCTCAAGACAAAATTCACCGGTACGGAAGCACCCACACCAGGCGAACCACCCTTTAAGGGTTTGCAATATTTTGACGAAGGAGACTCGGATCTTTTCTTCGGACGCGAATTGCTGACCGCCAAACTAGTGCAGCGCCTAAGGGAGACGCGTTTTCTTTCGGTTGTCATCGGCGCCTCGGGCAGCGGAAAATCTTCCCTGGTCCGGGCGGGGCTGCTGCCTGCGTTGAAAAAAGGCGATCCGCTGCTAGATGGAACCAAGCCGCCAAAAGACAGCACCGAGTGGCACATTCACATTCTGACGCCGACGGCACATCCGCTCGAAGCGCTAGCTACAGAGCTGACCCGGGAGTCCGAGTCGGTGACGGCAACAGCCACCTTGCTGGATGATCTCACGCGCGAGCCGCGCAGCCTGTCTCTGTTTCTCACCCGCAAATATCCAAAGGGACACACGCTGCTGGTCATGGATCAGTTCGAAGAGCTGTTCACCCTCTGCAGGGACGAATTCGAGCGTGAAGCATTCATTGATAACCTGTTGAGTGCGGTCACCCCGGAAAATAGCCATATCTCTCTCATCGTCACGCTCAGGGCAGATTTTTACGCGCATCTGTCTCAATATCCGGAGCTGCGCGAGCTGGTTGCCCGCCACCAGGAATATATCGGTCCCATGACGCCTGATGAGTTGCGGCGCGCCATGGAAGAACCTGCCCGGCGGGGTCACTGGGAATTTGAACCCGGGCTTGTCGATCTCATTTTGCGCGACGTCGGTGATGAGCCAGGCGCGCTGCCTCTGCTTTCACACGCTCTGCTGGAAACCTGGAAACGTCGCGCCGGACACATGCTCACCCTCAAAGGCTATGCCGACGCTGGGGGAGTGCATGGGGCGATTGCCCATACGGCAGAAAGTGTCTATCAAAACCTGAGTGAGGAAGAGCAGGTGATTGCCCGCAACATCTTCCTCCGTCTCACTGAATTGGGCGAAGGGACAGAAGACACTCGGCGGCGCGCATCATTTGATGAGCTCATGTCACAGGAAGGCGATGCCAGCACGATTCGCAACGTCTTGAACACCTTAGCGGACGCTCGGCTGGTGACACTCTCCGAAGATATGGCGGAAGTCGCCCATGAGGCATTGATCCGCGAATGGCCCACCTTGCGGGAGTGGTTGAATCAGGACAGGGAGGGCCTGCGCATGCATCGGCATCTGACCGAGTCCGCTCGTGACTGGGAATTGCTGGGGCGCGATCCTGGTGCGTTGTATCGGGGCGCTCATCTGGCACAGGCGCGCGGGTGGGCCGCTTTGCATCCCAACGCGTTGAATGCAGAGGACCGCGCATTCCTAAACGCCTCCCTCCAGCAGGAGCAACAGGAACAGCGCGAACGGGAAGAACAGCAGCAGCGTGAATTGGAGGCCGCGCAAAAACTGGCGGAAACGGAACGAGTACGCGCAGAAGAGCAAGCCCACTCTGCTGCAAACCTGCGAAAACGTTCTTTCTACTTGAGCGTCGCATTAGTGATTGCCATGGTGTCCATCGGGGTCGCTGTCTGGTTCACGATCCAATCGCGTCAGCAAGCCATCAGTGCAGGTGCCAGAGAGTTAGGGACTCAGGCTGTTCTTCAACGAAACAATAATTTCCAAGTAGCATTATTGCTCGGCATCGAAGCATTTCATACCAGGGATTTACCAGTGACGCGCGGTGCCTTATTCAATAGCACTGAGTCTACGCCTCAGTTGATTCGTTACCTTTCCGGACACAGTGACGCTGTACGTGGTGTGGATTTCAGCCCCGATGGCAAAACATTGGCTGTGGGTAGTTATGACAACACGATTATTCTGTGGGATATGCAAACGGGTCAACGAATCGGCGAACCGCTGACGAGGCACACCGATGATATTTATGCTGTGGCTTTCAGCCCCGATGGCAAGACGTTAGCCTCCGCTGGCGCGGACAATATGATCGTACTCTGGGATTTGGAAACACATACACAAATAGGGGAACCGCTCACAGGACATATTGTTAGCGTGGGACCTCCTGGTGTAGGCAGTGTCGCCTTCAGCCCCGATGGCAAGATCCTGGCTTCAGGCGGATACGACAAGACGGTTATCCTGTGGGATGTGCAAACGCACCGACAAATTGGGGAACCTCTAAAGATTCATAACGATGCTGTCGCTAGTGTTGCCTTCAGCCCCGATGGCAAAACTTTGGCGTCAGGTAGCATTGATAACACGATCATCCTGTGGGACGTGGAAACGCACCGACAAACTGGAGAGCCCCTGCAGGGGCATAGCGGTAGAGTATTTAGCGTCGCCTTCAGCCCCGATGGCAAAACTTTGGCGTCAGGTAGCGACGATAACACGATCATCCTGTGGGACGTGGAAACGCATCAACAAATCGGTGAGCGCCTGCAAGGACATACCAATGCCATATTTAGTGTCGCCTTTCATCCCAATGGCAGAACACTCGCCTCGGGCAGCGATGACCTAACTATTATTCTATGGGACGTGGAATCGCATCGACAAATCGGAGAGCCCTTGCGGGGACATAGCGGTAGAGTATTTAACGTCGCCTTTAGCCCCGATGGCAAAACACTGGCATCGGGCAGCTGGGATAGCAACGTGATCTTATGGGATCTGGAAATACATCGGCAGATCAGAAAACAACTGCCAGAACTAAGTGACATATCGAGCGTTGCCTTTAGCCCGGATGGGAAAACATTGGCCCTGAGCAGCTACACCAACACTATTATCTTGGGGAATCGGGAAACGCAGCAGCAGACTGGAGAATCGCTCGAGGGGCACAAAGCTCCCGTGGTGAGCATAGGCTTCAGCCCCGATGGCAAAACGCTGGCTTCCATCGATGCGGAAAGCACTATCATTCTATGGAATGTGCAAACACATCGCCCGATCGGGGAATCGTTCGAAGGACAGAGCAGGGTAACTAGCATAGCATTCAGCCCTGATGGTAGAAGGCTCGTTTCCGGCGGCGAGGATCAAATGATTACGCTATGGGACGTGCAAACGCGCCGACAAATCGGAGAAGCGCTCCAGGTGAACAGTGGTCTTATAGACAGTGTGACCTTTAGCCCCAATGGCAAGGTCGTTGCTGTAGGAAATAGGGATGGCATCATCACCCTGTGGGATGTCGAATCAAACCAACCGATTGGTGAGCCGCTCCAGGGACACGGTGGACCGGTCAGCAGGGTAGTTTTCAGCCCTGATGGCAAAACACTTGCGTCAGGTAGCTGGGATGGTGCTATCATTTTGTGGGACGTGCAAACGCACCAACCGATTGGAGCGCCACTGCAGGCACATTCACGGCGTGTACTGGGCTTAGCCTTCAGCACTGATGGAAAAAATCTAATTTCGGGCAGTGATGATCAAACGATGAGTGCGTGGGATTGGGATCCATCATCGTGGATTCAAAAAGGTTGTCAACGAGCAAGTCGTAATTTTACAAATGACGAGTGGAAACAATATTTCTCCGGCACAGAGTATCGTAAACCTTGTGAACAGTTCCCCAGGCATTCGAGTTATTACGAGGCGATCGCGAACAAGTTGCTTGTGGATTTCAAGGATCTAGACCAAATTCAACAAGCCCTGGACGGCGTACGGCATGAAATGGAGTCAGATTCGGCGATCCATGATCCAACCATCACCTCGAACAAGCTCGTTTCAGAATTAGTAGCAAATAGGATTAAGGCTATACCTAGTAGTGAACCGCAGAAAATCTTAGATTCACTCAAACTGGCAGAAGCGAATCAGTTAATATTGGCCCCATTCTTAAACGACCCCAATTTTCTGAACGGCTTATGTTGGCATGGATCTCTACAAGGTTTTGTCGCCCGGGTATTCAGGTATTGTGAACAAGCTGTAGACCTGGCGCCAGGTGATGCAAGTATTCGGGATAGTCGGGGTTTGGCACGCGCGCTCACCGGTAACTACGCCGGGGCAATTGAGGATTTTCAATTTTTCGTTGATAACGAAAAACGTGAAGTGTTCATCCCCAATATGATTCAACAACGTCAACAATGGATCATGGATCTCAAGGTAGGGAGAGATCCATTCACGCCGGAGATGTTGGAGGAATTGATGAGTGAGTAATATGACCGGGTGATTAAAAGCCGCTTCTCCAAATCAAGGGAGAAGCGGCTTCGGTATAGTTACTAAACGTCAAATTGCGGAAACGATGTTGCTTATTGGGTCAAAACTGCGGGCCTAAATTTATACCCATATACGATCAACCCGCGTTCATCCCCATCGTTCCTCATCTTGCGGGTAACCATCTCGACCGGCATGCCGATTTCCACGGCGTCGTTGTCTACATCGGTCAATTGGGCGGTGATCAGGGGACCTTCGTCCAGCTTGACGAGTGCCACGGTGTAAGGGGCGGTGCTGTCAAATCCGCTGGGGGCTTCATAAATCGTCGTGTAGGAATACACCTCCCCTTTGCCGCTAAACGTGTATAGATCCTTGGCTTCGTCGCCACAATTGGGGCAAACATCCCGGGGGGGGAAGATCTTGTAATCGCAGTGGGGGCAGACCTCACCGACCAGCCCATAGCGCTGCTTCTTGAGTCTCCAATGTCTTGGGATTTCCATAGAATAAGTTCCTTTCTCCACGTCTCATTCTATGTGAAAAAACTCTCAAAGACTATCAGCCTCCAGCCCTTGCAG
>JAICQC010000411.1 GCA_025938055.1 Anaerolineales bacterium
CATTCTGATGTAAACTAATTAAAATTCAACTCGGAGACTTCCATGACCGCGCATCCCAAATTCGACCCGTCTGCCCGCATCCTTCTCGGACCGGGTCCCAGCATGACCCACCCACGCGTCATGCGCGCCTTGAGCGCGCCGACGGTGGGGCATCTTGACCCTGAGCTACTGGCTCTATATGCCGAGGAGCAGGATCTCCTCCGTACTGTGTTTCAGACCAAAAACGAATGGACCTTTGCCTTATCGGGAACGGGCACATCCGGCATGGAAGCGGCACTTGTCAATCTGGTGGAACCAGGCGATGAGGTGTTGGTCGCGATCCATGGTTATTTCGGTGAACGGCTGGCGGATATCGCGGTGCGCCTCGGCGGAAAGGTGGATCGCATCACCCGCCCGCTGGGTGAGATCTTCACGCTGGAGGAAATTGAATCTGCTCTCAAGCAGAAGCAATATAAGCTGTTTGCAATTGTTCACGCCGAAACATCCACCGGCGCCGAGCAACTACACATCAAAGGGATCGCGGACCTTGTCCACCAAAACGGCGCGCTGTTCCTGCTTGATACGGTGACGTCGCTCGGGAACATCCCGTTGAAAATCGATGAGTGGGACGTGGATGCGGCATATTCTGCCAGCCAGAAGGGACTGGGCGCGCCATCAGGCCTTGCGCCGATCACGATCAGCACGCGGGCAAAAGAGAGAATCGAAAATCGTACATCGCCCATCGCATCCTTTTACCTGGATCTGAAAGCCTACGCCAATTACTGGATGGGTGCCCACGCCTATCACCACACAGCCTCCGCTAACCTGCATTACGCGTTGACCGAAGGCTTGCGGGTGATCGTCGAGGAAGGCCTGGACGAAACATTTGCACGCCTGCGCGTCAATTCTGAGACCCTCTGGCGCGGGCTGGAGGAGATAGACCTGCCGCCCTTTATCCCGCTTGAGTACCGCCTCACGCCCCTGACCACTGCGCAGGTTCCGGCTGGGGTCGATCCTCACCAGATCCGCGCCAGACTCTTGAACGAGTACAATATTGAAATTGCGGCAGGTTTCGGCGCTCTCAAGGATCAGGTCTGGCGCATCGGGCTGATGGGCTATTCCAGCCGCCGCGAGAACGTCACACTTTTATTGGGAGCCTTGCGCGAACTACTACAGTAGGAATTCCCCAATCCGCCCAGATCGTTCCCGAATTCACAAGGGCCTCTTTTTCCCTGCATTTTCAAGTATACTGAAAGAGGCGTTCAGATTTCTGAATGTCAAAAGTTAAAGTCAACTCAAAGGAGAAAAGTATGGCAACAAAACGTATGAGCAAGACTGAGCTTGTGCAGGAGATCGCCACGCAGAGCGGCCTGGAGAGGAAGCAGGTCAACGCGGTTCTGGACGCTCTCAATAGCGTGGTCTACAGGGAACTCAAAGCACAGAATGAGGTCGTGATCCCGGGCTTGCTGAAATTGACCTCAGTCACGAAGCCCGCCGTGCCTGAACGTGAAGGCATCAACCCGTTCACGAAAGAACCGACCACTTTCAAAGCCAAGCCTGCTCGCACTGTGATCAAACCCCGCCCGCTCAAAGCCCTCAAAGACGCCGTCTAATTCATCATAAAAGCACAAAACACAAAAGCCCCGCCCCGGCGGGGTCTTTGTGCATTACAGCGCTTCGATTTTGCAGGACTAAATTAGGTCCTACAGTCATAGGAAAACGAGGTATTGCATCATGGCAAGTTATTATTCTTGCATCACCGATGAGCAAGCTGAATTGATCAGGAATGCCCCTTTGTTTTTTGTTGCCACCTCCGCCTCATCGCCAGCGGAGGTGTCTCATGGCACGGGACTCATTAATATCTCTCCCAAAGGTGGAGTGCCTCTGCATATTCTCGATCGTAACCGGGTGGCATTTCTCAATTATGCAGGCAGCGGTAATGAAACCGAAAAACATTCCCAGAGTGGAAGCCCGATCACCATCATGATCTGTTCGTTTGAAGAAAACGATGCAGCCATTGTCCGTCTATATGGAAAGGCACGCGTCGTGCCCGTTGGACAATCACCCCTTGCAGACCTTCTGCTTGCCAGCGGAGCCAAAGACCTGAAACTGACGCCGCGCCAGGTCGTCGAAGTCGATGTGGAGAAAACATCCACGAGCTGTGGCTACGGTGTGCCGGTCATGCAGCTTGTGCGTGAACGACACACCTGCGACCATGGTCGTCGCTATAAAAAATAGAATTGGGAGCACGAATGAATATTTACAGAATTGGCGAAGTCCGCGCGAAAGAGGGGTCCATTGATGCACTGCGGGAATTCCTGCGCTCAATCATGCCGGGTATCCAGTCGTCAGCAGGATGTGAATCGGTCCAGCTGTATCAGAGCGAGGAGGATCCATCCCGGTTTCTGATGATCGAAGTCTGGGATAGCATAGAATCCCACCAGGCATCAGTGAAGGATATCCCACCTGAAAAACTGGGCGAGATCAGACCATTGCTAGCCTCCTCGCCCAGTGGCAGTTACTTCCGATTGATCCAGTGAGCCTTTAAGGTTTCAAAACCACCTTGATGCAGCCATCCAGCTTCTTCTTGAAGATCTCGTAGGCGGCGGGCGCTTCTTCAAGCGGCAGCACATGCGTAATCACAAACGACGGATCGATCTCATCGTTCTCTATTTTTTCGAATAGAGGCTTCAGATAGCGATGAACATGTACCTGCCCCATCTTGAAGGTGAGACCCTTATTGAATGCCGCGCCCATCGGGATGGTATCGATAAAGCCGCCATACACACCCGCCAGAGAAATGGTTCCGCCCTTACGGCAAGCCTGGATGCATTCACGCAGCACATAAGGGCGGTCTGTCTCGATCTTCACGGTCTGTTTTGCAAAATCATAGACGCCTTCCAGGCCCGCCTTGTGCGCTTCCATCCCCACCGCGTCGATGCAGACATCCGGACCCATCCCGCCGGTCATTTGTTTTAAGGTTTCAACAACATCCACACCGCCATCATAGTTGATCACTTCCGCCCTTCCATAGGACTGCGCCATTTCCAGGCGTTCCGGGAAGCGGTCGATGGCAATCACCCGGGCGGGGTTGAACGTCCACGCGCTCTGGATCACGAATTGGCCCACCGGACCGCAGCCCCAGACGGCGACCGTATCGCCCGGCTGGATGTTTGCCTGTTCCGCCGCCATGTACCCGGTCGGGAAAATATCGGTTAGGAAGAGCACCTGCTCATCACGGAATCCGTTTTCGATTTTGAGCGGTCCCACGTCGGCAAACGGCACGCGCACATACTCCGCCTGCCCGCCCGCGTACCCGCCCATCAGATGGGAATAACCAAAGATCCCTGCCGGAGAATGTCCATACATTCCCTCTGCCAGGGAAGCATTCGGATTCGAGTTATCGCAGAGTGACCAGAGGCCGCGTTCGCAGAAGAAACAGCTGCCACAGGCAATCGGAAATGGGACCACCACACGGTCACCTGGAACGAGGTTCGGTACCTGGCTCCCCACCTCCACGACCTCCCCCATGAATTCATGTCCCAGAATATCACCTTTTTTCATCGTTGGGACATAGCCATTGTAGAGGTGAAGATCAGAGCCGCAGATCGCCGTAGACGTGACCCGAATGATCGCGTCGCGCGGGTTCAGCAGCTGCGGCTCGGGGACATCTTCGACGCCCACGTTTACAATGCCATTCCAGCAAACGGCTTTCATCGAATACCCCTTTCCGAGATCCAGCCGGGCGGGTCACTGGCTGGGAACGAATCCTCCGAAGCCTGCTCCACGACATCCCTCCTCGGCATTGCCCGTGGCGTGATCATTTGATTCGGATCACTACGCCCGGAAGGCTGTCCGTCTACTGTTGCGACTTCACCCGTCTCCATAATCTGTTTGAAATGATGTAGATCATTCTTTATCTGCAATCCAGGTTCTTCCCGGAAAAGCCTGGCAACAGCCGCACCGAATGATCCGGCCGGCGGGTTGTAGTGCATCGAGACGTGGACGATCGTGCCTCTCCCGGCAGGCGCGTCCATGAACTCGACACGTCCCATGCTTTCCACGCTGGAGCCGGGCAGGGACTTCCAGACCAGCAGCTCGTTCTCACGCTCTTCGATCACCTCGGCGTCCCATTCGATGGTTTTTCCAACGGGAGCTTTCGCGACCCAGTGAGAACGCCCACGATCGCTCGAGTCCACACGAACGGATTCCGGGTGCTGCATGAAGCGCGGC
>JAICQC010000254.1 GCA_025938055.1 Anaerolineales bacterium
CCGGCCGTCCCCGCGGCCGTGGCAAAATCGAACGCTTCTTCAAATCAATTTCCCAGATCCTCCTCCCCCGACTTCCCGGGTATGCGCCGCCGGGCTCAAGGAAGAAAGCTGCTGGCGTGCTGTCACTGGCGGATCTGGCCACAGAGTTAGAAACATATCTGGTCGACGAGTACCATGCCAAGCCTCACAGCGCGACCGGCGAAGCGCCACAGGCGCGCTGGGACAAGGGCGGGTTTCTTCCTCGGATGCCGGAGTCTCTTGCTCAGCTTGATCTTCTGCTGCTTACGGTCCCGAAGACACGGCGGGTGCGCCAGGACGGCATCCACTTCATGGGCATGCGCTACATCGATCCCACGCTCGCCGCCTATGTCGGCGAGCAGGTGCTTCTGCGCTATGACCCACGGGACGTCGCGGAGATCCGCGTCTTCCATGAGGACCATTTTCTGTGCCGGGCGATCTGCCAGGAACTCGCCGGCGAGACGGTGCCGCTGCGGGACATTGTCAGCGCCCGAAATCGCCGCAGGCGTGAGCTGCGTCAACAGATCGAGGATCGTCGCCGTACAGCGGATGCGCTCATGGAGGTGCGGCGCTGGACGCCCAATGATGACGGGTCAAAGGAGGAGCCACAAACCTCCGCCAAGGCGCGCAAAGGGTCCAGTAAAAGCAGAAGAGCCGCCAGGCTGATGCTCTACCGGGACGAATAGCATGATGACATCATCGTTTGTTGAAACCCGCGAATACAACTTCTTCCGGCAATTCTGCAACGCCTGCCGGGACAACCGGTACATCGGTCTGTGCCATGGTCCGCCGGGTGTCGGCAAGACCCTCTCTGCGCGCTACTACGCAAACTGGGATGAGTTCGAAGCGTTTGATGTCATACGTGACTATCCGCCGGCTTCAAAGAATCTGCTCCACGGCGACACCATTCTTTACACTGCCAAAGTCATCAATTCGCCGAGATCGGTGCTGACCGATATCGATCTTTTCCGCGCCCGGCTGATATCTCTGTCCCTCCCCTCCAGGGAGTTGCATCTCCTGATGGAGCCCAAGCTGGACGATGCGCACTTGCGCAGGGTTAAAGAATCAGAAGAATACATGGCAACGCCCGAGCCCTTGATGGCGGGAGGATTCAAGGACTACCCCAAATCAGCACCAACTATAGAGCAGGTCCAGCAGGAGGCTGACCAGCGGCGCAAGCAGATAGCAGATCCAACCCGGCTTATTATTATCGACGAGGCCAATCGGCTCAGGATTCCGAGCATGGAGCAGGTTGCGAGAGATCTTCGACCAGGGCGGCATCGGCGTTGTGTTGATCGGTATGCCTGGCATTGAAAAGCGGCTGGCGCGCTATCCACAGCTTTATTCGCGCGTGGGTTTTGTGCATGAATTCTTTCCCCTGGAGCAGGACGATGTACGCAACCTTCTGCGCGATCAGTGGCACCCGGCGGATCTGATACTGCCAGAGGGCGCGTTATCCGACGAGGAAGTTATTGCGGCAATTATCCGGACCACTGGTGGCAACTTCAGAATTCTGGAGAAATTGTTAACCCAAATAGCGCATGTTCTTAACATCACCGGAGCGCGCGTTGCTACACAGGAAAGTGTCGAAGCCGCCCGGCTGAGCCTCGTGACCGGAACGGAATAGCTATAATCAATTGGTTGGCGGTGCCGGCCAAGGCAGCCATCCCATAATCAGGTCCTGACGCTTGATTATTTCATGGCTATCGGCCCAATACCACGACCCCTCTTTGAGGAAACAATGCGCAGACACATCAGGGAACTCCTTATCCGTTGTCAGCCACAAGATGGCTTCTGCGCCATTCTGTTTGGGTAACGTTTCCGTGGTACGCCATTTCAAAGCCTCTTCTTGCCCTTTCCGGTAGCCCTCCATGTATTCCATACTCAAGCCCTGATCACTACTTAGAAATTCGTCGCTGCTGTTCTCAAATATAATTTTGCCTTTATCTGTCATAGCTTCATTCTCCAATTGCCCGGTGCGGACATCGCGGTCTCCTAGGAACGGGTCTTCCCCTCTTCACGGGCCAGGTACTGTTCGATCGTCTCACGTACGAGCACGCTGACCTCCTGACCTGTCTCTTTGGCCAACTGTTCGAGACGTTTGCCCAGATCGTCCGGTATGTCGATATACATATCGTATGCTCCAAATGGGATTTCTTTCTTCCTCCTACTATAGACACAAAGGTCTGCACGTGTTAACGGCATTGATCGTACCGCGCCTCCATTTAAACCGGTTATCACTCACGCGGCGCGGACTGTGATCAGGCCCCGGCGACGCGCCTGATCCAGCAGGTTCTTTACCGACGAGGCGCTCCAGCGGTTTCCGCCTCGGGGCGTGCGCTCATGCATCGCCTGAAGCTGGGCGGCTATGTCCCGCAGGGACAGCTCCGGATTGGCACGCGCGATGCCGGCAACCAGGCCCACCAGCCGGTCGTCGCCGGCCAGCGTCGGCGCGCGCTGAAGGAGAGCGGCATCGGCAAGCTTCTCGCGGACAAGGCGCTTTACGGACCGCCGGAGCCGTTCGGCCGTCCAGTTACCGCCGCGCGTATTGAGCACGCGGACGACGTTTTCCCAAGGATAGTCCGGCCGCATGCGCCGCACAACCGGCATCCAGGAATCCATGGAGGCAATAAGACCACTGACATAATGCATATCCCGGGCGGCGGCGATGCTGGCAATCGCCGCCTGGTCTTTATTCTTCAGCCCCGGATTGCCGGGTTGACGGCCGCGGGCACGCGCCGCCCGGATGCCGGCTTTCGTGCGCTCGGAAATCAGCGCCCGCTCGAGCTGGGCGACGGCGCCCAGGACCTGGAGCGAAAACATGCCTTGCGGCGTGGATGTGTCGATCGGGTCGCGCAGCGAGCGAAAATGCGATCCCTTCTGCTCCAGATGCTCGATTGTCTCCAGCAAGTGACTGACCGACCGCGCCAGACGGTCGAGCCGGACAACGATCAGCACGTCGCCGGGCTGAATTTGACCCAGCAGACGAGCCAGCTCCGGCCGCGCCCGCGAGGAACCGGAAGCATATTCGCGATAGATGACTGTGCAGCCGGCCGCCCGGAGGTCATCTTCCTGGGAATCGGTGGCCTGATCATCGGTCGAGACGCGGGCATACCCGATCAGCCGGCCTGTTGTCTGATGGCGCCGCATGGGAAATTCCAAAACTTGCCTGCTTGTACAAACCTAGCAGATACGAGAAAACGTTCAATTGAAGGCGTTGCCGGTTTCCGGGATATCCACAATCTTCCATAGCGTCGGCTTCGTAGGCCGCGCGGTACGCGGGGTTTCGTGACAGCAAAGGCCGTGAGAAAACCAGGCAAGGGTTGTCCCCAGGGATTTGGGGGTGGAAACACAAAAGCATGCGAATGAAGTTACCGAAGTGGCGTAACGTATCGCCAAAATAACTTACGTAATGGATCTGCAAAATGCGCATGATCAAGGGGTTAGCACAGAGAACAGAAGCAGCTGCGCCAATGCCGGTTGTGCCCTGCAAGCGGCTGACTCTGGACGCCAGCATTGCCCTCGCACGGCTCGACGAGCGGCTCGCCTGTGCGCCTGAACCTGTCCGCACCGGCTGGATCAGCCGCGCGCTCATTCACGAAGCCGCCGCCTCACTGCGGCTGAACGGTTTCTATGTCACGGCCCATGATCTGATGCTGATACTGGAGGACAGCCTTGACCGCGTCCCCGACCAGGATCTCGGCCGGGCCATCGACATTCACCGGATGCTCACGTCTTTAAGCCGCCGCCAGCCCCGGCATCTGTTCAGTCCGCGCCGCTTGCTGGTGCTGACCAGTCTGCGCCTGCGCGGCAAGCCGTTCGGCCATCCGGATCTGCCAGGCTGGCTGCAAAAGCGCAGGCGCGATCCCAAGGAAATCAGCGGCATGCTTGATGAGGCACTGTGGCCTTCGGTCATCGCCGGCTGGGAGAAGCTGCCGCCGCTTGAGGCGGCTGGTGAAATCATTGCCCACTGGCATGCAACCGGCGCAGCTGACGGCATTGGCGCAGCGCCCGGCCGGGCGCTGTCGATGGCATGGATTCACCGCGTGGGGCTGACCTCCGGGTATTACTTCCTGCCGGCCGTCGGGTTTCTCGGACATGCGCGGGATTACCGGCCGGATCTGGAAGTGCAGTGGCCCCGGTTGTTCATGGAGGCTTGCGGGCGCGCAGCTGACTGGGGATTAAAGTTGCACATGAATCTCACGTCCGCCCACCGCCGTCTGCACGAGGCTGCACCCCGGCAGCGTTCGACATCATACATGAGACCGCTTGTCGACCTGCTCGTCGCCAGCCCGGCCCTGTCAGCAAAGAAGGCAGCGAACCAGTTGCAGATCACGCCGCACGCGGCACGGGCGATGCTGGGAACGCTCGCGGCCAAGGGCCTTGTCCATGAAGTGACAGGCCGCGGCTCGTTCCGGCTCTATACGATCATTCCCCTGATCCGCTAATGGAGGCAGCCACTTTAAGTCGGTGGCACTCGGATGATGGGGGTTGAGCGCTCCCCCTTCCTCTGATGCCAGTTGTTAATTTGCTGCGTTCCGGGTTACGGTGGGGAGAGGAAGATAATATGGAACCGACAATACCAAGAACGGATTTTCGTCTCCCCCGCCGCCGCTACCCGCCCATGACGGGTGAAGAGCGTCTGGCGGTCCTTCGGTCCATTCGCGGTATGTGGAAGGGCAAGGGACAGGACATTATCAAGCGCCTTGAGGCAGGCCGGAAAGACCGCCGCTTAACGGCTTAACCACGGGAGCGTTGGCAACTGAAGAGCGGTAACTCACGGTCCGGCTCGTCACGGCCTTGCTCAATATGGGCGATCACGTCCTCCACTTTGTGTGCCCAGGTGCGGCGCGCATCTTCCCAGATGGCGAGACGTTCTGCAGGCGTCATCAAAGGCCAGACCTTTTTGAACATACGGCTGTTTATGACATTGCTCCGGCTCCGTCAATAAGAAGGTGATGTCAGATGAGTATTACCCTGATAAGCTTCAATTCCAGGGCACCAACCACATTGGCTGAATGAACACCTGCTCAGGCACGGGCGTGTTGCGGGAAAGCGGCATGAACATTTGCTTGTCCGGTTTGTAGAATGCTACGTTAAACGTATAGGCACAAAGAGAACGTATATGATCCACTGGAATCTTTCCATTTCAGAAAAGACGGACCTCCTGGTGCGATCCCACCTGGCCCGGATCGGTATGAAAAGGGGCGATTTGTCCAAGTTTGTCGAGACGGCTGTCCGCATGGAAATCCTGCGGCGGACGATCAGGGAAGTGCAGGCCCAGAACGCCGATCTGACTGCTGAACAAGCAATGGCGCGAGCAGACGCGTCCGTAGCATGGGCGCGGAAGAATCCTGTTTGATATGCCAAATCCAGCAAGCTGGCGGATGGTACTATAGCCAGCTTCCGTAAGAAGGTGAAGAGCCATGCACAGGCTGCCCGCTGCATTGCATATTGCGATCCTGTTGCGCTAAGAATACATGAGAAGAAAGAACCGGCGTTTCTTTAAAGGAGTCTCAGATGATGAAGGCCAGCACGCATCGGCAACCCGCGTCGTTGGACGGCCTGGACACCTGGGTTAACGCGCATAATCCCGATCCGTCTTTGTCCTACAGCAAAGGCTGGTGGGAGTGTATTGAGTTCATACGCTTTCTGCGCGATCAGCACGGCCTGGAAGCCATTGACATTCCAGCCACGTACGAGATGAAGACTCCGCCGCCGTGTGAAACCCTGCTGATGCCCGTGTACCGGATTCGGCACAGTAGCTTGGAATGCTATATCAAGACGGATTTTGAGATTCTCCCGCCGAACTGGTTTCTCAGTGTCACCGCATCACAACCCCTGGCGCAGACCTACGGCCTGTTCGATCCTGCGCGAGACTGGAGGCGGGAACCTCGCTACCTCGACGGGTTGCAGGAGGAATGGTGCTATCCGTCCTTTGCGGAGAGCCCGATGCGCTTTACCTGCGCCGTGGATACGGAAATGGACGTATACATGCTGCTCCGCCTGCTGATCGGCGCGCCCGATCCCAGCCGTCGAGATCCCTTGTTGCGCCGTTAACATTTGTTATTCCGTCCTGTTCATTGATCCGGGAAAATCTTTTGTCTGGAAAGCGGGCCTGCGACTGGATTAAGCTGTAAAGACAAGCAGCAGCCTGAAAGGATTTGAAGGTGGACGACGGCATGAAGCACAGCGATTTCAAAATCGGCGGGGAATTCATGTGCAGCGGCAAAAGGTGGCGCTGCACCGATATAGGGACCCGAACTGTGATTGCTGTCTGCCTTGACGATCATCCCCATGATCCAAGCTGGTACAACGGTCCGCCTTACGCCGTGGCGGAATCGGTTTTCGATGAATACGATCAGGAAGCATGCGAGCCGGTTGGCACAGATGATCCTCAATAGAGGGTACGATTTTGCTTAGAAAGCAGGTCAGTGATTTGATGTCGCACATTGCGATATCAACACAGGAAAGCGGGCGAATTCCTCCTTGATTTCGCTGATCGGCTCCGGTGACTACGACAAGGTGACAAATAAGCTGGAAGAGAGGTGACATTTATCGTGAAAAGTTACAATCAATGACATGGCAATGATTGATAAGATAAATTATGAATAATAATGGATTTAGGTCAGCGAAAGCTTCCGGTTAAGGTATTTCCAGCGAAAGCATTCGGCTCAGTTATTTCCAGCCATACTCGTCATTGACTTTTCTAAAGACCTCTTCAAGCGTATCACCTACGATAGTTCCTGCGGGCTCATTTTGGAGCCATACTTCTTCTTTGAATTTTCCGTTTGACCATGCTTCGGCAGCTCTTTTATAAGAGTCAATTGCAAATGCATCCTGTTCTTCCCTGCTGATCTTATATTCCGTAGCACATAATTCTGCACAACTTCCCATGTGCTTA
>JAICQC010000439.1 GCA_025938055.1 Anaerolineales bacterium
CGTGGAATCCGTTTTGGGCGAAGGCGGATATGTTGTCCCGCCAGTTTCCTTCATGAAGGGTTTGCGCGAGATTTGCGACAGGCACGGCATCTTATTGATCTTCGACGAGGTCCAATCCGGGTTCGGGCGGACGGGCAAATGGTTCGCGTTCGAACACTTCCACGTGGTGCCAGACATTATCACCGCCGCGAAGGGACTAGCTTCCGGCATGCCGCTTTCGGGCGTGTTCAGCCGAACAGATATTATGCTCAAGCTGGACGTGGGCTCCATTGGCGGGACGTATGGCGGCAACGCGGTCGCTTGCGCGGCAGGCGTGGCGACCATTCATGCTATGCGCGAAGAGAACATGCTCGAGAATGCCACGGAACGCGGCGTCCAGTTGATGACCGGGCTGCGAAAACTCCAGGAGGAATATTCGCAGATCGGTGATGTGCGCGGCAAAGGCTTGATGATTGGCACAGAGTTCATCCACAATGGCAGACCCGACCAAGCCAAGCAGCTTGCTAAAGATATTATTCATGCCGCTGAGGAGCGCGGCTTGTTATTACTCTCCTGTGGTACTTATGACAACACCATACGCTGGATCCCGCCCTTGAACGTCACGTCTGAACAGATCAACGATGGGTTGAATATTTTCAGTAAAGCGTTGAAGGAGGTGATTAAGTAGCGTCCCGGAGCCGCCCATGCCACAATATAAATCGCAAGTTTGGGGATATTATTTTCTTACGTGTTTCGTAAGAATTTTGTAATCTTTTTCCTGTATGATGAACATTGTTAGAGCGACAGCATTACCGGCTAGGCTGCATCTCACTCCCTAGAGGTTACTTTGTCCCGTTCCACCCCTTTTCTGAATTTGCGTGTCCAGCGTGAGACGTTACGGGTTCTTCCAGAGCAAAACTTTTTACCGGAGGCGTATCGCCTTCCAGAGGGAAGCCAACGCGGCGCGATTGCGGATGGAAGCCCAAGGGTCCTTTTCATCGAGGTTACCAATCGCTGTAACCTTCTCTGTCAGACTTGCCCGCGTACGTTCTTCGACTGCGAACCGCTGAAATCCCTTACGCTTGATGAGTTCATTTCCGTTGCGGAGCAGTTTCCGCAGATGCAACGTGCTCTCCTGCATGGCATTGGAGAGCCGCTCTTGAATCGAGAATTGCCACAGATCATCCAATACCTCAAGGGGCGAAATGTAGAGGTAATCATCAATTCAAATGGAACATTACTGTCCCCTGAATGGCAGAAAGACCTGATCGCCAGCGGCTTGGACGAATATCGCTGTTCGATCGATGGCGCCAGCGATGAAACATATGCGCGTATCCGTGGTGCGAATCTGCTTCCCAAATTAATCACAGGGCTGGAAGGATTGGTTCAGACCAAAGAGCGATTGGGTTCCCGAACGCCGCGCATCTCGATCTGGTGTGTTGCCACGCGCGAGAACCTGGAGGAGCTTCCGGACCTGCTGCGCCTGGCAGCCCGCTTGGGCGTACCGGAGATCTATGTGCAGCGCATGGTGTACTTTGCCCGCACGCCCGAGCAGCAATACGGGATGGCTCGAGACGAGAAAGCAATCTTTGGCAAAGAGGCGGAGTATCAGGAAAAGGTTATTGAAGACTGCACCTTGCTGAGTAAAGAACTCGGCGTCGACTTTCGAGCCTCCGGAGCACGTGAACCGTTGAGCAGCTTTGCTGCCGCGCGCCCAGAGGATTTTGCCCCGTGGCAGGCATGCCTGCGGCCATGGACAACTGCCTACATCACCGCCAATGGTAACTGCCTCCCTTGTTGTATTTCACCCTTTGCTACGAATGATTATGAAAGCCTGATCCTAGGAAATTTGTTCGAGCGTCCGTTTGCCGACATCTGGAACGAACCCCTCTATCAAAAGTTCCGCACCGATCTGCTGAGTGACCATCCACACCAGGCTTGTTCCAGTTGTGGTGTCTATTGGAGTTTATAGAAACCCTGTCAGGCTTGTCCTGGAGGTTAAAGAAAAGGAGATCATCATGCAAGCGACAACCAGTGTTATTTCGTATCTTGATGCCCTTGAAAAAATCGCTGTGGACGTTATTCGTCCTGCCGCGCCCGAAATAGATCAGAGCGGCTCGTTCCCGCGCGCCGCCGTAGATGCGTTGAGCAAAGCCGGGCTACTCGGTCTGATCAGCGCGGCGGAGGTCGGTGGGGCGGGCCAGGGATTGCGGGCGGCGGTGATGGCTGTTGAGCGCGTGGCGCGTGAGTGCGGTTCCACAGCCATGGTTTTGTGCATGCATTACGCGGCGACAGCCGTTATCGAGGCACATGGACCGCGCGCAGTCCGTGAGGAGATCGCGGCTGGCCGGCATCTCTCCACGCTGGCGTTCTCCGAGGCTGGCTCACGCAGTCACTTCTGGGCGCCGGTCAGTACTGCCAGCGCTCACAACGGCACTGTCCGGCTGGATGCCAGGAAAGGCTGGGTGACATCGGCAGGGGAAGCAGACAGCTATGTGTGGTCGAGCCGGCCTATCGAGGCGGAGGGCGCCAGCACCCTTTGGCTGGTGCCTGCAAAGACGGCAGGATTATCAATCCCGATGCCCTTCAATGGGCTTGGCTTGCGCGGCAACGCTTCCAGCCCGATCACAGCTGAGGAGGTCATGCTGGAGCGCGCCGCGGTACTGGGACCCGACGGGGGAGGTTTCGACATCATGATGTCGATTGTGCTGCCTTACTTCCAGATGATGAACGCTGCGTTCTCCATCGGCACCATGGAGGCTGCCACAGAGAAAACATGTGCACATGTTGCCGGAGCAAGGTTTCAGCATCTAGGGCAGTCGTTAAGTGATTTACCGACGATCCGTGCCTATGTTGCCCGGATGCGAGTCAAGGTGGATATGGCCCGCGCTCTTCTCCTGGATGCGCTGGATGCGATCGAGGCGAATCGCTCAGATGCGATGCTGCGTGTGCTGGAGGTCAAAGCCGCAGCGGGTGAGGTATCCACGGAAGTGACCGATCTTGCCATGCGCGTCTGTGGCGGCGCCGCCTTCCGCAAGGACGTCGGCGTGGAAAGACACTTCCGCGACGCGCGCGCTGCGACGGTGATGGCTCCCACCACCGATGTGCTCTATGATTTTATTGGTAAAGCGATCTGCGGGATGCCGCTATTCTGATCGATCCAGGCGTTGAAAGGGAACACCGATGGGTAAACAAGTTAATGATTTGATCGAGATGCTGTTCGCTTCCCTCACGGAAACCTTGGGCGTACTAACTCATCTCAGCGATGCAGAATTGGATGACGTATCGGAACATCCCTGCGCCATGGGCGGCACGGTGCGCGACCTGCTCAATCACAACATCGATCACGAGCAGATGCATACCGGGCAGGTTTATAGCCTTCGCTACAGCTTGCGCAGGATGCAGAAGGGTCAGGTAGATCGCTTGATGGCGGAGTCCCTGCGCGCCCGCGTGAATTTGATCGCCTCCTTGATCGGGCTGGACGATAAAGACCTGGACTCGCGGAATCCGGACGATGACTGGACCATCCGGCAGATGATCGAGCATACTCTGTACTGGGAACGACATTCCATCGATGACCTGGCTGAGACCAAACTTGGGAGGAGACTGCCGGCGGACCGGCCCCGTGCTGAGATCACCGTTTCGGACCCGCTGGCAGGACCGTTGACTGAGCCGGAAAAGGCGACACCATTGAGAGATTCGGGTGATGACACAGGCTAGCTCTTCCCATACGCTTTTCGAATCGGAGAAACGATCGGATGACCGCCATCTGCTGCCTGCGTTCCAGTGGAAGTTGTGGATCTATACCAATTATGACTGCAACCTGAAGTGCTCGTACTGTGTCGCCAAATCAGGACCCAGCGTTCCTCGCCGTGCGCTGGGGTTGGATCGCGTAAAGCAGCTGGTGGACGAGTCGGCC
>JAICQC010000344.1 GCA_025938055.1 Anaerolineales bacterium
CCAAGCCATTGAACAATGTCAACCTGTATCATCTAGACGCAAAGGAGCGCAAGAAGATGGGCGTCGGTGAATTACCCGGTTCCCTGGCAGAGTCACTCAATGAACTCGCCAAAGACAAGGTCCTCGTTGATGCGCTCGGGCCTGTGGCGTACGAAGCTTTCAACCGCGCCAAATGGGAAGAGTGGGACGAATACCGCATCCATGTGACAGATTATGAGATCGAGCGTTATTTGGAGACGGCGTAATAAGGTAATTAGTAAGTGGTAATTGACGACGGGGAGTAGAGACTAGAGATTGAGACCTCCGAGGGATAATGTCCTTTGGAGGTCTTTATTTATGAAGTTTGTATAAGCAGCGAGTGTATAATGAAAATATATCATGTCCAAAGACATCTTCATCTCCTACTCCCGCCGCGACCAGGAATTCGTCACACGCCTGGCGTCCGATCTGGATGCGCAAGTTGCTGGCGTGTGGTTTGACCAGTCCACGATTCGAGCGGGGCAGAAGTGGCATGATGAGATCATGGAAGGCATCCGAGATTGCAAGGCTTTTATCCTGGTTCTATCCCCCGATTCGCAGGAATCGCGTTATGTGCTTGAGGAAGTCAACAAGGCGCTGGAGCTTGGCAAAACCATCTTCCCGGTCATCTATCGTCCTGACCAATGGACCGGTCAATTTGAATCGCTAGTGAAAGAAGTCCAAACCCTCGATCTGCGCTCGGGCAGCTACACGGATAACTTTTACAAGCTCGTCGATGGCCTGATCGAAGAGGGCGCCATCAAAGCAACCGGAGAACGACCCTTCCTGCGCCAGCCGACAAAGCCAGGTTTGGATGTTGTCTTCAGCAAGATCCCCGGCTGGGCATTCGCATGGAGCCTGGGTTGGCTGGTCTTCTGGATGGTTGTCGTCATTGTCTTTGCCATCCTCGTTGCCAACCAGGGCGATCTAGGGAGCGATGATTTTCTGAGCTTTATCCTTATTCTTATGAGTGCCGGGGTGGGAGGTTTTCTTGGCGGCTTACTGGCAGGTCTGTTCACGATGCTCACCCTGCGACCGAACGCGGCAAGCATTTCCTGGAAACATATGTCACCCACCATTCGCATCTGGGGAATCAGTGGTCCGCTGGGGATGATCGTGTCCGGCGTAATTACGTCACTGATGATCGCTTTCGGCGCGCTCAGCGTTCAGGGCGCTGACCCAGATTGCAGCGGCGTTAATTTGGGCGATTGCATGGGACAGATCATTGGCAGCGCGATCGGGGAAGCCATTGGACTGGTGATCCTGATCCTTGGCGTATTTTTCCTCTTTGTAGTCGTAGCCTGGTTCCTCACAGGCATGTTCGCGGGCTGGCAGGTCGTTCGTCACATCCGCAGGCTGGAACCGGGCATCACAAAAGGACAGGGTTGGAGAGTCTCCGCCGGGTGGGGATGCGGAGCGATCATTGCAGCGCTTGTGATGTTTTTTCTGGTTGGGATACTTTCCAGTGCGCTGGGGCTATAGCGCTTCGCGAAGCATTATGTCCACATGTCTTCGCAGCGCTGCCGGACGAATTGAGCCTGTGCTAACCTTCCTGGCACCCAGAAACTTCGCGAACCGAATCAATCCCTTCCCAAGCGCGTCCCCAAACTGGGCATCTTTCACTGGCGCGTCGTCCTCGTGCCAAAAACCCTTGATCTCCAGCGTCATCGTCGTGCGGTCGAGCTTTGGGTCGAGCCGCGCCACCAGGTCGTCGCCATACAGGATCGGCAGGACATAATATCCCCAGCGGCGTTTCGGCGCGGGTGTATACACTTCCCATATATACTCAAAATCAAATAACTTCTTTGCCCGCCCGCGCGCGCTGACGATATCCAGCGGCGAGAGGAATGTGACTTCCTCCAGTGTTGAGATCTCTTTGGGATTCCAGCCTTTGGGGACTTTTCCTTTTTCGAGCGCATCCAGCACTGGCAGGTCCTCTCCCAGGGCAAGGAAGGTCTCGCGCATCCCCTCCACCTGAACACGCTGCAACATCCCCGACTCGACCCAGCCTTCGAGCTTTTGATTCATTTCCTCACGCCCATACTTGCGGCGCATATCGTAATCCAGACTGATCCTCATCCCCGCCTCGCGCAGCAGCCCATGGAAAGAGACAGCCTTCCGGGCAAAGAACTCCTCCGCCTCTTTTTCACTCGCCACGTAATCGAATTCCTTTGGAGCAATGTTCTCGCGAAAATCATAGAGCCGCTCGAACCCCTCGCGATGATGGATCATGAGCTCGCCCCCGAGCCACATATCGAACAGAGCCACAGATGTTTCCTTGCGCCCGCGATAACTTTGCAATGCCAGGCGTTTGCCATTGAAATCCCGGTTCCCCAGCGGGCCCCGTGTCCTGAGTTCCGCGCGCACGTGCTCCAGCACGGCCTGATGTTCCGGGACGAAGTATTTCACGTATTCATGCTGCGCACGCTGCTCCATATGAAAACGGAAATACGGAAGATCTGACATTGGATACATCGCCAGCCAGCCGCCATAGTCAAAGAACTGGCGTTCTTTATATGCCACCTGATAAAGATGTTCTGGCTTATAGTCAAGGACGCGGCTGTGCAACACGGTATCCTGGCTGCGCGCGAATATATTCAGCGGGTCGAGCTGCACCGCCTCACAGGCGCGGATCGCCTGCGTGGTCCCCTTTTTGCCCTTCCAGCGGCGACCGGGCCACAATCCCTGTTTGCCTAGGACGAAACGTCTTGCAGTCTGTCGGGAGATAGCAATGGGTGTCATAAATTGATCCGGTCTCCTCGCAAGGAAGTCTTATCAGTTGGAATTTGCTGATTTTAGCACAAATATTCTAAGAATGGACTACATTCCTGTACCCCACAAGAACATACAACCGCGAAACAGATCGCTCCTGCCTGGCGTGGGGCGGACTACGCCGCGAACGGATTAAAGTTTGTTCCCCTGTCGTAGTAATCCTCATTCTCCACCCGCTTGAGGGAATGGACAACTGCATACGTAACAGGAGTCATTAATGCTTCCACACCGCATTTGAATAAATAATTCGTCACCGTCAGGGTAAGGAACAAGCTCCAAGGGAAGACGCCAAAGGCAGATGCCACGACCATAAACATGCCTGTATCCACCAACTGACCGATGAGCGTGCTGCCTATGGTCCGCGCCCACAGCCATCGACCATTCGTCAACACCTTCATTTTTGCCAGAATGAATGAGTTGGTGAATTCTCCAGTCAGGTAACCTGCGAGGCTTGCCAGTACGATTCCGCCAGTGCTCATCCCACCTAGAATTGCATTGTACGCCTCGTCCCCCGCGTAGCCCTGCCAGGTCGCTTCGCCCGGCATCAGGCGGATGATCCAGAAGACAAACGCGCTCAGTGCCAGGCAGGCAAAGCCAACCCAGATCACGCGTCGAGATTTTCTGTATCCATATACCTCTGTGAGAATGTCACCAAAGATGTAGCTGATGGGGAACAGGATCGTCCCGGCATCAAACGCCAGCGGTAACCCGAACAGGCTGAATCCCCAATCCACGATTTTTGCGGAGGAAGCGATATTGCTCACGACAAGGACCGTCACAAAGACAGCCATGATCAGGTCGAAGAAGCGGTATTGTTTCATGGAACTATTCTGAGACTGCCGTACTTTGCGCTTTCTCGATCATCCTGCAAAAGGAACAGAGATCGTCTGTGGAGGTGGGTTGTCCGCATTTGGGACAGGCATGCAGATGCGCGCGTTCCATATTTTTCTCAATAAACAGGTCACCCCGTTTTCGTGCTTCGAGGAAGCGCAAGTAAAAGGTAAGCTTCGCACCCGGGCGTGTCGTTTCGAGCTGGTTGAGCAATTCCTTGTAATAAATGGACTGTGAGCCTTCCGCGAAGGGGCACTCCTCGTAGATGTACTCGATGCCGCGCGCCAGGGCGTAGGCCGTCATCTCGCGCTCGTAGAAGCGGCACAACGGCTTTACCTTGCGCGCCAGCCCGTCGGACGCCGGCAGGACCGGTCCCTGGCGCAGGAGATATTCACTGGACCAGGACAGCGTGTTGCCGAAGAGCACAGCCGCCTCGTCGTCGAGATTATGGCCCGTCGCCAGCACATCATAGCCGAGGTCCCGCGCGATACGGTTCATCTCATGACGTTTCGCCAATCCGCAGACCGCGCACGGTTTGCCGTGTCCGCGGTGGGAAATTTCCGAAAGTACCGGGATGGGCTTCCCATATTTGTTTTCGATATCCACAATGTGAAGCTTCAGATTGTGCTCGCTTGCAAACCTTTCAGTCAGTCGCTGTGACTCATGCGAGTAGTCGATTCCGCCATCGATGCCCAGACCGAGGTAAAGTCCATCCACCTGATAGCCGAGTCGATGAAGAATATCCCACAATGCCAGCGAGTCTTTGCCGCCTGAAACAGCGACCAGGATTTTCTCATCACGCCTGAACATCTCATATTTTTTGATAAAGCGTTCGGTCTGCTCGGGCACCCATTCGAGGTAATGGTCCTTACACAACGCCAGTTTGTGCTGGCGCATATTGACTGAGGCTTTTGCTCCGCATTTTTTACATTTCATAGTATTTCCTCGTCATCGCGAGCGACCCGCTCCGCGGGAAGCGAAGCAATCTCCCACTTGATAATGGGATTGTTTCGTCGCTGCGCTCCTCGCAACACTCCCCGGCACTTGCGTCCGGGGCAAGTGTGAACCGGACGCAAGTGCCGGTGTGACATTAGCCTCCCGAAATCACCGCGATCAGTTTGATCTCATCACCGTCTCGCAAGATCTCGTCGTCGAGGATCATCTCCCCCTCGCGTGTCGCGATGACCGACTCAGGCACGACGTTGATCTTCTGCAGGGCAGAGAGCAGCGTCATGCCGGGCTTCACTTCATACTCCTTGTTCCGCAAAATCAACTTAACCAACGTTCCTCCTTGGAAGGCGATTCTACCATCAGGAAGGAATCAGCGCCTTGACAGCAATCCCCGGTTAACTGTACGATAGACTCATGCGTATCGGAATGATGGTGGACACGTACAAACCGTACGTGAGCGGTGTGACAAATCACGTAGACCTGCACAAGCGTGCCCTCGAACGGGCAGGGCATGAAGTCTATGTCTTTACCTTTGGGGACGAGGAATATCAGGATAACGAGCCTCGGGTCCTTCGCAGCCCGGGC
>JAICQC010000553.1 GCA_025938055.1 Anaerolineales bacterium
GCAAATGATTGCGGCGCCACCGGCTCACAGATCGCCCTGGCATGGATTCTGAGCAAGCCTTATGTCACCGCGCCGATCATTGGCACGACCAAAATGGAACACCTCGACCAAGCCATTGCCACGCTCGATATTCAGCTCACCGAGGACCAGGTCAAACATCTCGAGGAACCCTATAAACCACATCCCGTTTTGGGGCATTCGTAGGGGCGTAGGGGCGAAGCATGCTTCGCCCCTACGCCCCTACATCACGCGGTAAAATTAGGGCATGACCGAAACCCTCAAAATTTTCATCCCAATGGCTGGCTGGGGGACGCGTATGCGGCCTCATACCTGGAGCAAGCCCAAGCCGCTGGTCAGTGTGGCGGGAAAGACATCGCTCGAGCACCTGCTGGATATGTTCAAGACGGTGCCGGAGCCTGACAACGTCGAATACGTTTTCATTGTTGGTCCCTATCTTGGGGAATTGCAGGTGCCGCAGTTCATCCAGAACAATTATCCCGGGATGAAGGCACATTTCGTTGTGCAAAATGAGATGAAAGGACAATCACACGCGCTCTGGCTGGCGCGTGAGTTTATGCACGGACCCATGCTGGTCTGTTTCTCCGACACTCTCCTGGAGACCGACTTCTCCTTCCTCGCCCAGGAGGAGGCGGATGTCGTCGGCTGGGTGATGCCCATGCCCGATCCACGGCGCTTTGGGGTTGCGGAATTAAATAATGAAGGCTGGGTCACTCGCTTCATCGAAAAACCCGAAAGTATGGAGAATAACCTGGTTGTGGTGGGCTGCTACTATTTTAGGACTGGAGAGCAACTACTTGCTGCCATTGAAGAACAGATGGAGCGCGATCTTTCCTTTAAAGGGGAATTCTTCCTGACGCATACCATCACGCTGATGATCGAGAAAGGGGCAAAGGTGCGTACCCGCAAGAGTGAGAACTGGCTGGATACTGGGACCATTGAGGCGACCCTCGATACCAACAAACTATTGCTCGACCAGGGCAAAGCCAACAAGACCGAAAACGAAACAAAGGATGGCATCGAAATTATTGCACCCTCCTTTATCCATCCCTCCGCGGAAATCAGGGACGCAGTGATCGGACCCTATGCCTCCATCGGCGCGAACTGCAAGATCACGAATTGCGGCATTGCAGAGAGCATCGTGGAAGCTGATTGTGAGATCCAGGACGCGGCGTTGAATCGTTCATTGATCGGGACGCGGGCAAAGGTCCGGGGCAGAGGCGATGGGCAGGTCATCCAGTTGAACGTGGGCGACGACAGCAGCGTCTTTTTGTCGTGATGGATACGGTGGAATGTCGTTCCGATTCTGAATACGCTGAACGCCCGCTCTCGCTCACGTGGCAGGGAGTGCGTTATGAGATCGCGGAGATCGTCTCACGCTGGCGCGGCCCCAGCGAAAAGGGATTCCGCGTCAAAACGACCGATGGGCAAGCCTTTGATCTGACATATCGGGAAGTCCCCGATGAATGGCATATCCAACCTATTTAGGAGGCGCAATGCAGGAAGTGACCAACGTACAACGTCTATCGAAACGAGTTGCAGGTCTGAAACCATCCGGTATCCGAAAATTTTTCGACATCGCCGCGACAATGAAGGACGTGATCTCGCTCGGCATCGGCGAGCCTGATTTCACCACGCCCAAGCCCATTCTCGAGGCAGGCATCCGCTCGCTGCAAAATGGAGAGACTCATTACACATCGAACTGGGGGAAAATGGAATTGCGTCAGGCAATTGCCGATAACCTCATGCACTTGTATAACGTAAAGTATGACCCCACCAACGAGATCGTCGCCACGGTCGGCGTTTCAGAGGCGCTCTATCTCACGTTCACTGCCCTGCTGGACCCGGGCGATGAAGTCATTATCCCGACTCCCTGTTTTGTTTCCTATCAGGCGGAAGTGATCATGGCGAACGGCATCCCCGTGGAAGTGACGGCACGCGAAGAAAACAATTTCATGGTGGACCCCGCAGATATTCGCAAGGCGATCACTCCGCGCACAAAAGTCATTTTTATTGGCTATCCTTCCAACCCCACCGGCGCCGTGGCAACCCGCGAAGTCATGCTGGAAATCGGCAAGATCGCCGAAGAGCACGATCTGCTGGTGGTCTCAGATGAGATCTATGACCGTCTGGTCTATGACTTCGAACACGTCTGTTTCCCCGCGCTGGATGAAAGCCTCAAACACCGAACCGTCCTGCTCGGCGGTTTCTCGAAGGACTACGCCATGACCGGTTGGCGCATCGGGTACGCCTGCGGTCCCGCCGATATTATCCAGGGGCTGGTGCGCATTCACCAGTACACGATCATGTCCGCGCCGACCACCGCCCAGGATGCCGCCCTCGAAGCCCTGAAGAGTGGGAACCCCTACGTGCAGGAAATGGTCGCAGAATATGACCGCCGCCGGAGACTGCTGGTAAGCGGGCTCAACCGCCTCGGGCTGCGGACGTTCGAGCCGCGCGGCGCGTTCTACGCCTTCCCCAACATCCAGGCATCCGGCATGGACGATGAGACCTTCGCGGAAAAACTGCTGCTGGAAGAGCATGTGGCGGTAGTGCCGGGTAACGCC
>JAICQC010000436.1 GCA_025938055.1 Anaerolineales bacterium
GAAGCCGTCATCCGGCGGATCGTTCAACTGGTTAGAGAACTGATCGAGGAAAGCGGAATAGCTATCGCCTCCATCCTGGGTATGGGCATCGGCGTACCGGGGACTCCCGATATCGATACGGGAGTCATCCAATTTTTGCCGAACCTGCCGGGCAAGTGGCTGAATGTGCCGCTGCGGTCTATCCTCGAAGAGCAGGTGGGTTTGCCCGTCGTGTTGATCAACGATGTGCGCGCCATCACGCTCGGCGAATGGACCTTCGGTGCAGGCCGCGGCGCGGAAACGGTTGTTTGCCTCGCGATCGGAACGGGTATTGGAGGGGGCGTGGTGGTGAATGGTCAGTTCCATCTGGGAATCGGCGGCACAGCAGGCGAATTCGGTCATCATGTTGTGGAGGTGGATGGACTGCCTTGTGGCTGCGGCGGAAAAGGCTGCCTGGAGTTGTATGCCTCCGGACCTGCCATCGCCGCCATGGGTGTCAAAGAAGTGATGCACGGTCACACCACCCGGATCGGTGAACTCGTGAATCATGATTTGAATCGCATCGACGCGGAGATCATTGTGCAGGCTGCTGGAGAGGGCGACCCCATTGCCCGGGGCATCCTGCAGCGAGCCGGGATGTATCTGGGGATTGCTGTCGGAAACATTCTGGGGGTGATCAGCCCCCAGAGAGTCATCTTTGGCGGAGGGGTGAGTCATGCGGGTGAGTTGTTGCTCCAACCGATCGTGCAGACCGTGAAGGAGCGCGTGCATGTGATCCCAATTCCGCAGGTTGAATTTGTCCTGGCTGAACTGGGGATGAACGGTGGGCTGGTCGGTGCAGCACTCTGGGCAAAGCGCCGATGTGAGGATGTAATTCCTCACGGAAAGAATGGAGATAAGTCCTTATGAACAATCCTGTACATTCGCAAAAGCGAATCGCAATTGGAAGCGATCACGTTGGTCACCCCCTAAAGGAAGAGATCAAAGCGTACCTGAGTGAGCTAGGCTACACATACCAGGATTTTGGGGCGCATTCCGCGGAACGTACAGATTATCCACTTTTCGCGAAAGAAGTCACCTCGGCAATCTCTGCCGATCAGGCAGATGCCGGCATCCTCATCTGCGGGACTGGAGTGGGAATGGCGATCACAGCTAACAAAATCAATGGCATTCGCGCGGTCGTATGCAGCGAACCTTATTCTGCGATGCTCTCGCGCCAGCACAACAACACCAATGTCCTGGCGCTGGGGTCCCGGGTGGTTGGACCAGAACTTGCCCGGATGATCGTGAAGGGCTGGCTGGAAGCTGAGTTTGAAGGCGGCCGGCATGCTTCCCGGCTGGAGATCATTTCCCAGATCGAAGCGGAGCGGCAGGCACATGCCGCGGCGACCACTCCGGCGAATCATGATCAGCTCGCGCAAACCAGATTAAAAATCGCTGCAACGGGTAAACTGGTTTTCGAACGCCACCTGACGGATGCTGCGGGCGGCAACATCAGTGTTCGCGTGGGAGATTCGGTCTGCATCACGCCGCGTTATAGCGGGAGCAGGCGGCACTGGCAGCTGAAACCAGATCAGGTTCTGGTCAGTGATCTTGCTGCCAACAAGCTGGAGGGCGATGGGGATATTTCCCGCGAGGCAAAAGTGCATTTCAGGTTGTACCAGGAGTTCCCGGATGCCACGGCAGTCCTGCATTCCCATCCCCGACACGTGATGGCATTTGTCGCGGCGGGCCAACCAATCGAGCCCATTCTGGAAGCCACATTGAAGTTTGGGACGATTCCCGTTACTGACTTTGCCCCGGCTCATTCCGAGAAACTGGCAGATGCAATTGCTGAGGCGATGCGAGGCAAAGAGGAATACATCCGCAAGTATGCCACTGCTGTGATCGCGCCCTGGCACGGGTTGTTCGTAGTGGGCAAGGATCTCGATGCAGCCTTTGATTTGACGGAACGAATCGACACCAATGCGTATTGCATTCTCATGGGACGATTGCTGCCCGAGGGCGGGCCGATCGATCCAGAATCCAAGCGGATGAGATTAACGGAGGCGATTCGGTCATTCCATGATCATCACGGTAACTCCTAACACCGGGATCGACTACACTCTTCAGGTATCGAACTTTCAACTTAATAGTACGATCCGCGCAACCGGCTCTGCCTGGGGGATGGGCGGCAAGGCAACAGACGTTTCGTGGATCCTGGGCAAACTCGGAATTCCCACGCGGGCGCTAGGCTTTGCGGCAGGAGCAAATGGGCTGCGCATGGAGAACATGCTGCGAGAACGGGGTGTAGAGACGGATTTCGTATGGGTCGAGGGGGAAACCCGGCTGAACTCGATCATCGTTGTGCCAGGGGAAGGGCAGTCCACGATCACTTCTTCGAGTTTGAACGTTTTCCCCCAGCATATTTCTGAGTTTGCGGCTCGATATCAGAAAGCGTTGGATGGGGCAACCTGTGTCGTTATAGGCGGCAGCCTCCCAAACGGAGTCCCACTCGAATTTTATGCAGAAGCAATTGCAAAGGCACATGCACAGGGCGTGCCCGTGATCTTCGATTCCAGCGGACCCTCATTGGCGGCTGGAGTAAAGAGCCGTCCAGACCTCATCAAACCGAATCTGGCTGAAATGGAAGATTTGCTCGGTTACCGGCCAGCATCCCCGCAAGAGATGCAGCAGGCAGCCAGACAATTGCGTGACGAGTTTCATACGAATGTCATCGTTACTCTGGGAGGTGAGGGAGCGCTTGCTGTCTTTGAAGATGGTTCGTACTTTATCCATCCTACTTCGATGCCTGTTGTGAGTGCCGCCGGCGCGGGGGATGGTGTTCTGGCTGGAATGGCGCTTGCGTATCTGCACCAGAGACCGCTTGTGTATGGATTGCAGCATGGCTTTGCACTTGCGGGGGCTATCTTGAACACACTGGCAACAGCTGATTTTCTGGTAGATGATTATCAGAAACTTCTGCCTCAGATCCACATTACCCCGCTTTAATCAAGTAACTGGCAATACAGGATCTTCTTTCTATACACTGTGCTCGCGTCGATACGCCAGTGGAGAACAACCCACTTCCTGCCGGAAGACCCGGCTGAAATAGTTGTTATCCGAGAATCCTACTGACATGGCAATGAAAGTAATGCTCTGGCTGGTAGTTGTCAGGATCGTCTTCGCCTGATTCACTCGATAGCGGTTGAGATACGCCATGGGCGTAATGCCTGTCTCCTGGCGAAAGCAGCGCGCCAGATGTCCTTCACTGGCATTGACATACCGCGCAAGATCTTCGCGAGTCAGCTCCTCAGTGTAATGTTCATGGATGTGAGCCATGGCTTTGCGCACAAGGCGCTGCGACTCGGTGCCCAGTTTCTTGTTGCGGCTCAGGGCGGTTTCAATGTGCGAAAGCATTTCCCGGACTTCATATAGCCCCTTGCTCATGACGTTTGAGACGCCGTTGCTCAACCGCGTCATATCCGCCTCGGTGATCGTCTTTGACGTCAATACAACGACTGCCGTATCACGCGTAGATTCCCACTCTCGCATTTGCGCAAGTACGCCAAACCCGTCGACCTCCGGCATCATCAGATCGAGCAGGACGAGGTCCACATGGGTCTTGTGTAGGACATCCAGGGCTTCGCGCCCGTTGCGCGCTTTGAGTACGCAATAGTCTACTGATTGACCCTGAACCATTTCCGCGTACATATCCAAAAAGCCCGGCTCATCATCGGCAATCAGAATCGTCTTGGACTGGCCCTCTGCGTCGGCGTTAAATCCCTGGCGCGCAAGGATCTTCAGCGGGTTGATCGGTCGCAGCCGCCCGTCCACGGGTACGACGCGCAGGCCGGTCACGAGCTTGCCGAACGAGCCGGCGGCCAGCCAGGTCAGCACGGCCGTCTCCACGACGTACACCACGAGCACGAGGAACTGGTCGGGGCCGCCGGTGTCGGTGTAC
>JAICQC010000536.1 GCA_025938055.1 Anaerolineales bacterium
AAGGCTGATGGTGGAAATCATAGAAATTCAGAAGGTAAGAGTAAGAAAATTGCTCTGAATGACATAAATGAACTAAGTAAAATCACGCTATTAAGCACAGGTTCAGCCAGCCGCCAACAAATTTTGGAAAATTATTTACAGCGCCAAGCTGCCCGCGTCCTAGGAATGGATCCCGTCCATTTGAGCCTGAACCAGCCGCTGGATACCCTGGGACTTGATTCATTGATGGCTATTGAGCTTAAGAACTCACTTGAATCAAAATTGGGGGTAAAGCTATCCATCGCGAGTCTCTTGCAGGGACCCACGGTTTCAAGTCTCGCCGCGGAAGCGTTGGAGAGTTTGGATTCATCAGAGTCATCGACTGACACGCCTCTTCGCATTGCGCATGGGCATTCGAATGAGAGTCCTCTTTCGTACGGACAGCAGGCACTCTGGTTCCTGCATCAGCTTCTGCCTGAAGAGATTTCCTTTAATGTGGCAGGTGCAACCCGCGTCCATGGTTCGTTGGATATCTATGCTCTCGATTGTGCGTTTGAGGAATTGGTCGCACGACATGAGTCCCTGAGAAGCACGTTCCATGTGACCGCGGGAGAGCCGGTGCAGCACATACATCCATCATCGGACGGAATCTTTCGTGTCGAAGATGCCTCCAATTGGAGCGAGCCGGAACTGCGCGACCGATTGGTTGTCGAAGCCCACCGTCCCTTTGACCTGGAAAAGGGTCCCATGCTTCGGGCTTTGTTGTTCCGCAGAAATGCCGAACATGTGCTCCTGCTTTCCATGGACCATATCGTCACGGATTTCTGGTCGATGACGGTACTGGCGCGCGAGTTGCTTGCCTTGTATGAAGCGAATAAAACAGGTATAGCAATTTCGCTGCCTGCGCTCCCTGCCCGTCACTCCGATTATGTCCGCTGGCAGACGGAGATGCTGTCCGGTGAGCAAGGGGAGAAGCTCTGGGAATACTGGCGTAACGAACTTTCGGGTGAACTCCCGGCATTGAACCTTCCTACCGATCGCCCGCGCACAGCCTTGCAAACATATCGCGGCGACTCGCAGCACCTCTTTATGGAGGAGGAACTTTACAAACAATTGAAGCTCCTCGCTCAGGAACAGGGCACGACGCTGTTCATGACATTGCTTGCCGCATTTCAGGCTCTGTTATATCGTTACTCGAGCCAGGAACAGTTCCTGGTGGGGTCTGTCACAGCCGGACGCGGTCACGCCGAACTGGCAAACCTGGTCGGCTACTTCATCAACCCGATTGCCCTGCGCGCGGATTTTTCAGGCAACCCCACGTTTCAGGACGTGCTGGGGCGTGTTCGCCGGACGGTACTGGGCGCGTTCGAGCACCAGGATTATCCACCAGTGTTGCTTGCCAAACGCCTGGGAGTCCAGCGTGACGCCAGTCGCCCGCCGCTATTCGAGACGATGTTCATTCTGCAGAAAGCGCATGAGGCGGAAGTACAGGCACTCAGCCCGTTTGCGTTGGGAATCGACGGGTCGCGCATGCGCGTGGATGGACTTGTTCTGGAGTCCATGGCGCTGGGAGGCGAACCCGCGCAGTTCGACCTGACTATGATGATGGCAGAGACCGAGAGGGGACTCGCGGCTGCACTTCAATACAATACCGATCTGTTCGACGCCTCGACCATCCAGAAGATGCTGGAGCATTTCCATTCTTTGTTGCTCGCGATTGTCGCGGACCCTCTCAAACCGGTTTCCGGTTATTCTCTGCTGTGCGAATCGGAACGTCAGCAACTGTTGGTGGATTGGAATCAAACGCAACGAGAGTACCCAGTCCATCTTTGCATTCAGGATCTGTTTGCGCAGCAGGCAAAGCGCACACCAGACGCGATTGCGTTGCAATTTGAAGAACAGAGTCTGACGTATAAAGAGCTGAATCGACGCGCTGAGCGATTGGCAAAGGTCCTTATTGATCATGGAGTCAAGCCCGGGATGCTGGTGGGACTCTTTGCAAATCGTTCGTTTGACATGTTGGTTGGCTTACTCGGCGTGCTCAAAGCGGGTGGCGCATACCTGCCGCTGGATCCTTCTTTCCCATCAGAGCGACTTGCCTTTATGCTGCAAGATTCCGCTGTGTCGGTTATCCTGACACAAACAAATTTTCTATCAGGACTGCCTGAACATAACGCGCAGGTCATTTGTCTGGATACGCTCGAAAAGTTGCCTTCTGCAAGAGGAAGGAAAAAGGCAAGTGCCACCAAGCCTGAGGATCTTGCGTACATCATTTACACTTCGGGTTCTACGGGGAAGCCCAAAGGCGTGCAGATCCATCACCGGGCCGTGGTGAATTTTCTGTGCTCGATGAAAGCGGATTTGCAGATCAGCACCGAGGATACCCTGCTTGCAGTGACAACTCTCTCCTTCGATATTGCCGTTCTCGAACTTCTGTTGCCGCTGACCGTGGGCGCGCGCGTAATGATCGCTAGTTCTGAGGTCGCTGCAGATGGCGCCTTGCTTGCACAAGCCATCAACGATTCGCAAACCACGTTTATGCAAGCCACGCCTGCAAGTTGGAGGTCTCTGATCGAAGGCGGCTGGAAAGGGAAGGGCGATCTCAAGATCCTGTGCGGCGGCGAAGCCTTAACGAACGACCTCGCAGAGCAGTTACTGCAACGCGGTGCTCAGGTTTGGAATGTGTACGGTCCGACCGAGACGACCATCTGGTCTACGCTCTATCGCGTCACTTCCAGTGAAAATCAGGGAATTTTCAATACGGTTCCGATCGGACATCCGATTGCCAACACGCAGATCT
>JAICQC010000506.1 GCA_025938055.1 Anaerolineales bacterium
AATCAAAAACAATCCGAGAGCCCGCAGTGCGAAACTCCGCATTGCAGAAAAACTATGATCGTCTTGTAGGGTTCGGCAGCTGCTGAACCCTACAAGACGACATACCGACCATCGCCCAAAGAAAAAGGTCGTTATGCAAGGACAAGTAACTCAAATTATCCATGCTCACCGGCAAGCCCCCTGGCGTCTTCAGCGCCAGTGGGTTGGCGCGTTCCTGCTGGTTGTGGTCGGCGCGGCAATGGTCGCGGCGCTCTACCTCGACGTGACTGCGCGCACGGCAATGACCGGACGAAAGATCCAGGAATTGCGCGCCCAGATCTCAACGATCCAGCGTGAAAACGCGGACCTAGAGACCCGGCTTGCCGATCTGACGTCCACGGCTGCGATGGAGCGGCGCGCCCTCGAACTGGGTTATCGCCCCGTCCAGCCGGGTGAATTGGACTACGTGTCTGTGCCCGGTTTTGTGCCGCCTGAGCCCGCTATCCTGCTGGCGGCGGAGGATGTCACCGGGCGAGCCGAAGCCCTGCCTGCCGAATACACCCAGTCTCTGCTGGAGTGGTTTGATGAACGCATCAGGTTCGGAGGCATGCCCTAGCCATGAGACAGCAGTACGCCGTCCGTTCCACGATCATTGTGGCTGGTCTCGTCGTTGCAGTGCTGGCTGTGATCGTGCAGATCATCCGCATCCAGACCAGCGAACAAGCACTGATCTTCCTGTCGCAGGGTGATCGGTACGCGGGTGAATTCCAAATGTTCTACCCGGAACGCGGCGAGATCTACGACCGCAACGGCCATCTGCTGGCGGGTAACCGGACGGTGTACGAAGTGGGTGTGAGCCTGCGTGACATGCGAAACCCGGAAGCCATGGCTTCTGTTTTGAGCTCGAATCTCGGACTTACCTATGAAGAGGTCTATCAAAAGCTGACTGAATCGCCGGAGACCTGGGAATATGTGGTCGTTCAGGATTACGTCAGCGTGGAAAAGGTGGAGGCATTACAGGCACTGGTCACGCAGCTGGACGATACCGACGACCCGCGTTTGCGCGGACTGGCGTTCAAACCTCATTTGCAGCGCAGCTATCCTGAAAATGCTCTGGCATCCAACGTTCTGGGCTTTGTCACGCGCGATGGCCGCGGCTACTTTGGGATCGAGGAAAAATACAACGACCTGCTGGCGGGTAACCCTGTCCAGGTCTGGGTGCCGAGCGATCCCAACAAAGCCAGTGAGATCCCCAGAGTGCCAAACGGGACAACGCTCGTGCTCACGCTGAATCGTGACCTGCAAGCCCGGGTCGAATCGATCCTCGATCAGGCGTTGATCGAGCACGGTGCGCAGAACGGCACGATCATTGTCATGGACCCGCGCAACGGTGAAATTCTGGCGATGGCTGCCACGCCGCGCATGGACCTGAACAATTATGGCAATTATTTTTCGTTGTACGATGATGGCAGTCAGTACAACCGCGCCATCGGTATGACCTATGAGCCTGGTTCGGTCTTCAAAGTGCTGACGATGGCTGCCGCATTGGATGCGGGCACTGTCCACCCGGAGACGCCCTTTATCGATACGGGTGCGATTGTAGTAGGCGGCATCACGATCCAAAACTGGAACCGCGATGCCTGGGGCCAGCAAAATATGACTGGCTGTATGCAGCATTCCCTGAACGTCTGCCTGGCGTGGATCTCCTCGCAGATGGGGACGCAGGCTTTTTACGGATATATGGAACGCTTTGGGATCGGTCATCCCACGGGCGTGGATCTCTCCGGCGAAGCGCCAGGCAGGCTCAAGGTCCCGGGTGATGGCGACTGGTATCCTGTTGATCTTGGCACCAATGCCTTCGGTCAGGGTGTCGCGGTGACGCCCCTGCAAATGCTCATGGCAGCCTCCGCCATCGCCAACGACGGCAAGATGGCAACACCACATGTGTTGTATTCGATGCTGCGCGATGGGCATCAGTACAATGTCCCGTCGCAGTATGCAGGTTCGCCCATCTCTGCCGAAACCGCCCACACGCTGAATGAGATGCTCTCGGTCTCCCTGGAACAGGAATCTTCGCTGGCTCTGCTGCCAGGATACCGCCTGGCGGGCAAGACCGGAACCGCACAGATTCCCACAGACTATGGCTACGATGCGTTCCATACGAACGTCTCATTCGTGGGTTGGGGACCTGTGGATGATCCACAGTTCATGGTCTATGTCTGGTTGGAGACTCCCTCATCATCCATCTGGGCTTCTGAAACCGCCTCACCTGTCTTCTCAAAGGTGGCTGAACAGGCAGTGATCCTGCTTAATATCCCGCCCGATGTTGTCCGAAGTCAGGTAATGGAATAATGCTGACCCTCGCCGATGCCCTGGAAGCCCTGACGAATTTTCGTCCTATTGCCACAACGGTCATTACCGAAGCAGTGATCGATTCGCGTCAGGTGATCCCGGGCTCATTGTTCGTTGCCATCCCAGGCGAGAAAACGGATGGACACGATTTCATCGAGGAGGCATTTCGGCGCGGGGCATCTTTCGCTTTAATCCAGCGTGATATGAACGGCTCGTACCGCACCCTTGACCTGCGCGCAGTGCTGTCCATCGACGCATTTCCTCGCGATGATCTCATCCCGCCGATGTGTCTGCGCGTGGAGAACACAGTCACAGCCTTGCAGCAGATCGCGCGCTACTGGCGCCGCAGACTGGATCTGCGCGTGGTGGGCATCACCGGCAGTGTGGGCAAATCGACCACCAAGGAAATGGTGGCGGAGGTGCTCAGCACGCGTTACCGAACGCTGAAAAGCCCGGGCAACATGAACAACGAGATCGGGCTGCCTCTCACGATCCTGCGATTAAGTTCGGGGCACCAACGCGCCGTGCTCGAGATGGGGTTTTACGTACCTGGCGAGATCGCCTTCCTATGCGATATTGCCATGCCGCAGGTGGGTGTCGTCACCAATATTGGCACCGTCCATGCGGAACGCGCCGGCTCACAGGAAGCCATCGCCCGCGGCAAGGCGGAACTGGTGCAGGCACTGCCTCCCGCACCGGAGGGAGTGGCGATCCTGAACTTCGATGATCCGTGGGTGCGCCAGATGGAAGAGAAGACCAAGGCACGCGTCTTCTTCTACGGGCTGTCGCGTGAAGCGAATCTTTGGGCAGATAAT
>JAICQC010000452.1 GCA_025938055.1 Anaerolineales bacterium
CGCCTGTGCCCGCGAACAAATCCCACCAGTTCGAATTGACCACATCACCGGCGATGATGTTGAACAACGATTCCTTTACCCGGTCGGTGATGGGACGCGTCGTATCCCCTGGCACAGACTTCAGCTTTCGCCCTTTGGCTTTGCCCGCGATGACGCGCAGGCTCATTCGACGCTCTTCCTTGCCGCGAGGAGATTCCCATGCGAAGCAATGATCGGTACCACACAGCCTGTGCCGAGGATGAACCGCTTTCCGTTCGTCTGCTGGATGGCATCTGCCGCTTCGGCACGGACCTCCGACTGATCCCGATAGACCAGCGTGTCCTGCCGCATCCCGCCGCACACTACGCCAGAGAAGTGAGTCTGCGCGTCTGCAAGCGAGGGCAAGGCCTCGCGGTCGTGCCAGTTGACAATCGGAAAGGTAAGTGAATCAAGCAGTGAGAAATAAACGTCGTGTCCGTGCAGATGAAGGAGATTGCACCATAACTCTTGTGCAGGTTCGAGTGTCTTTTGATCATATGGTAAGCCGAACGTTCGATACTCCTCGAGTGTCAATTCACTGGCTTGCGCATGCTGGATGGCAAAAAAGACCCCGTCAATGCCCGTGTCGAGACAAGCCCCCACAAAGCGGCGGGTGGTCTCAGCGATGGTCGTGAGTCCTTTCATCACAGCTTCAGGGTACAGGCGCAGATGCGCGATCAGGGTATCGTCGCCAGCCAGGTTCTTTGCCTGCGACAACGGGTTGAAGATCGTCTGGAGCAGGGGAGTCTCCGGGTCCAGTTCCGCGCGCAGAAAACGGAGGCAATCCAGTTGTCCCGCGAGATGTGGGGCGGTCGGGTCCAGGGCTGGCAGCGTTTCCCAGTCGCGCGGGTCGTGGATCACGTGTTTCGTGTATTGCCGCGTCCCCTCGGTATGACCCAGCCACTGGTCTTCCACACCCCAATCCTTCGCACAAAAGGAGGAGGCAGGCGTGACCTTGACCAGGTCGAAGTCATAGGTGCGCTGGAATTGCAGAGTTGCATCTGCCAGGGAGCGCGGGTCCTGGTCGTCAACAGGGAAATGGCGCCATAGAGCAACTGGAGGGCGGTCCAGCAGCTCATTCTGGAAGGAGGCTTGGATACGTTCTTTATGTGTAGTCATGGGATTTGTTTGATCTCGCAAAAAATGGCGTCACCACGTCCAACTTGCAGGACGGGCTCGGCTTCTCTGAAAACCCGGCGGTCTTCGTTCGTGCGGGTGTTGACCAGCACATGATCGCCTGGCTGGACCTGGTCGAGCGCGCCGCGCAGCTCATGGACTGTGATTCTTTCCCCTGCATAATAGTCCGCGATATAGGCTTCACGGTGCACATAAAGCTCGGCTGGCGCATCGAGGGTTTGCTCAAGCTTCTCTACAGCTTCCTTGTAGCAGGTTAGCCAGTAATCGGTTTCATACTGGCGGAAGATGCCGCTTGTGCCTCCCACGAATGAATTGTAATAAGTATATTCATAGGGATGTAGTTGAACAATACCGACGATCCCTGGCAATAACAAAATCAACACAGCCCCTGCGTATAGCCAAGATGGGGCGATGTAGTCAGCCATGAATTCAAATGTAAAACCTGCGAAGATAAAAATCGGCGGCAGGATAAAAAGGAAATGTCTCAATCCGTCATACATGGCAGGTCTGCGCAAAAGCACATATGCCAGGAGAATGAGGAACCAGAGGAGAATGAGAGTCAAAGACACAAGATTGTTTTTGATCGCGCCAAGATCCAGCGAAGATCGAAGCGATCTCCAGCTATCCCCCGAGTCGGTTTCCTGAAAGTTTACATGGAGTTCCCTGCTTTGTTTGAATAACCGAAAGTATGCGATGAAAGCGCCAAGCACGAACAAAGGCAGGACCAGTTCCGTGAGAGTCGTGCTGAGCATGAAAGGGAGATAGCGACGCGGCAGCTCTCCGGCGCGATAGACCTCACCATCAAACAGGACTGACAGGTTCGTGGGGTTATCGGACATCAAGCGGAAAACATCAAGGAAGCGTTCTGCTGGATTCTCCCAGAGGAAGGGCCAGGTGGCGAACATGGCGAGGATGGCAATGAGCACATAGAACACGAGCTGCGGGAGAAAAGACGGGAGCCGCCTGCCAAATTTCCAGAGGGCATACCCCAGCACAAGCAGCCCAGCCAGCGGACCCAGCACACGTATCGAGGTAGTGATGCCCAGCAGCAGCGCCGGGAGGAACACGACAGAGATTTTTTGTCTTGTGCTGATCGTCTCATCCGATAGGTGGTCCACCATCTCAAACCCCAGGCACACCGAGGCGAGAAAGAAAACAAGAAAGGGGGGATCTTTCGGGTTAATAAAAGCATGCCCCCACAGGAGCGGCTGCCAGGCAAACAACACGGACGCCGCCAGCGCCGCGGCTGGTTTGATCCAGCGCGAGGCAAGCCGATACAGGAAGTAAACACTGAGTTGGAAGAACAGAAAATTGATCAGGTGCCAGGCGGATGCAGTGTCCAGACCCACCATTTGTAAAAGGGAAACAGGTCCGCGGGCAAGGAGTAGGTAGGCGGGTCCGCGCGTCTTATGGTCGTCGCCGCTCGTGCCGAAGGAACGCTCGAGATCAAAGGTACCGCTTAACCACTCGTCCGGCGAGTATGCATATCCCAGCGCGTCGCCGTAATCGTAGAACAAGGGCTCATCCCAGGAATATCCATACTCGTGAAAGATGAACAACCCGACCAGGATATTGATGATAATGAGAATGAAAATAGGTTTTTTCGCGAAGGGCGTAGACGAGGTCATAACACCTTCTGCCCGGTCGCATCGAAGGCGTTGATCTCTGCCTTCGCGGAAGGGCTGTTCGGGTATTCGCTTTCGAGCAAACCCCAGATCATCGAATCGCTCCAGCGCTCGAGGAAAGGAGTCTTGGCGCGCAGAGTGCCTTCATGGGTAAAACCAAGTTTGCGCGGGATGCTTGCGGATGCCAGGTTGGCGGGGTCGCAGTGGATCTCAAGGCGATGGACATGTAGCAGTTCAAACGCCACTTTGATCAGCGCCGCTGTAGATTCAGTTACCAATCCCTGATTGATGAAGTCTTTGTGGATCCAGTACCCGATCTCCAGTTCATTTGCTCCCAGCCGGGTGTGTAATCCGGTGCCGCCAAGCAGCTTTGTATCATCCCGGTTGAAAATGCCGTACACAAAGTCCTGCCCGAGGTCGAACATCCCGCGAAACCTTTTGAGCCGCCGGGCTTTTTCTTCCAGCGGTTCAGGTTCGCTGTAGACCCACGGCATCCACGGACGCAGGTGCTCCACGTTTTCTGTGATCGACTCCGCCAGCAGCGCCGCATCCGATGGGTCGTAGCAACGTACGACAAGGCGCTTTGTTTCGATACGATATGCCGGGTTTGAAAACCTGAAATCGCTCATTTCTTTTTCTTTGACGTTCGCCTGCTGGATTGATTCTTTTTGCCAAAACTGCCGAGCAGTGAAGTCAATTCCTTCTCTTCGCCAAGCTGGCCTCTCAGGTATTCACTCATAAAAGGAGAACGACGCAACCGCAGTGCCATGGGCGCGACCGTTTTCAGGTCATCCAGTGTCGCTTCGCTGCGACCATCCGCGGCGGCATAGGCGCGCGCCGATTCGAACCAGGTGATTTCAGCGCGCAATGAGTCAATTCCCATCCTCTGCACCAGCTCGATGGCGGGATTGGCAACGGAATCAG
>JAICQC010000376.1 GCA_025938055.1 Anaerolineales bacterium
ATCAGCGCTCCAGCCAGCAAGCCAACAAACGTGAGCAACCCCAAAAGGGTTGCTTGATTGTTCTGGCTGGCAAGGGCCCCCAATTGGACAGGTAATACAAGCGTATTGATCCCATCAAATAGGACGCTCAGTGCCAGCCAAAAAACGCTGATCCCAACTAGCAGGCGGGCTTGCCTGCCCATGGAATTGTTTCCTTATCGATTGGCTGTCCGTTTCGCATTTGCCGCGCTGGCGCTGGCAGACGATTCAGTGATGGAGTTGGGCGCGTTGACGTTGGCGCCCGGGTCCACACCGACTCCGAGGCGGTAGACGAGTTCGCCGCCGATCCAGGCAGTGATCAGTGCCATGGCGACCGCGGCAATCGACAGGATCAATGCCAGGCTATCGGGAACAAAGTCCACGTTATCCCGGCGCAGCAGCCAGCTCCCGATAAAGAGCAGCACGATCACAAAGTTGCCGAGCCCATGCCACAAGCCAATGTTCTTGGCACGCGTATTGTTGGGAAGCGCCATCCAATCGATAAAGCCGAAGATGGCTGCTAGCAGCCCGCCAAGCACGCCAGCGGCGATCATGTAAAAGGATGCGGTGGGTAGAAGTTCATTGTTGAAGATCAGGTAAAGGATGTCAAAGATAACCGCTGTGGCAAAAAGCCCAAGTGGAAAGACGACCAGCATGGGATGGACGGGGTGTCCGAAAAGCTTAACTCTACTTTCCATACAGAACTCCTTTTTTTAACGTACCATTTATCTAATCATATCGGAAATTGAGGAGATGAACACTTGGGAGTTTCCCTATACGGGGGTGGGGTTTTATCCTGTAAAGATAGTTTTAGAACCGGGTGAGAACGGTCCGGTGTCGCATAGGCTGGCAATTCCCTCTGCTATAATCATTGGGATGATTTTAGTCACCGGCGCCACAGGTTTTATCGGTCGTGCTCTGGTCCGGCACCTTTCGGCGGCAGGAATGCAGGTTCGAGTGCTGCTGCGTTCCTCGCCAAATTCTCCGCGCCTGCCGCGCGGAGTCCCTGTGGAGGTGGCGGTCGCCAGCCTGAATGACGAACGCTCCATTCGCGCGGCTTTGCGCGGGGTGGACCAGATCTATCACCTCGCCAGCGCCGGGTCGGAGGGGCGACGCGGAAACCTGCTGAGAACAGATATCGAAGGCACGCGCACCCTCGCACAGGCGGCAGCCAGCGCGGAGATCGAAAGGCTGGTCTTCCTCAGCCACATTGGCGCGGACCGCGCCTCGGCTTACCCCATCCAGAAGGCGAAGGGAATCGCCGAGGAGCACATCCGCAAGAGCGGTGTTCCATACACGATTATCCGCTCGTCGATCGTGTTTGGACCCGAAGACCGCTTCACCAATACCCTCTCTCAGCTCCTGCGCGCCGTCCCCGGTTTTTTCCCCATGCCCAGTGACGGCCGGATGCTTGTCCAGCCGCTGTGGGTGGAGGATCTGGTTACCTGCATGCTCTGGGCGCTCCAAAACCCTGATATGGTTAATGAGACCTACGAGATTGGCGGGGGCGAATATTTCATGCTGCGTCAGGTGCTGGAAAAGCTGATGAGTATTACGCATACCCGCCGCATGCTGGTCTCTCTCTCGCCGCCAACCATGCGTTCACTCCTGGTCATGCTGGACACCTTCATTCCAAACTTCAACATTTCCACCTACTGGCTTGATTATGTCGCGGTCAACCGGACCTGTCCGGTGGATAATATGCCGCGTATTTTCGGTTTGATGCCGGCACGCTTTGGCTACCGCCTGGACTACCTGGCGCGCAGACCCTGGTATTCAAACCTCTCGGAGAAAATACAAAAGACTCTGCGTCTCCCGCGTTAGCCATGCCTGCTCCCGTTATCAGAATACTAGAATCTCCCGATGATATGACTGCTGTCGAAGCGCTGCAGCGTGCCGTCTGGCCCGGCAGCGAGACGGATGTGGTCCCTGCGCACATGTTGATCACCGCTGTACACAACGGCGGGCTCCTCGTCGGCGCGTTCGTAGACGGTCAACTGGTCGGGTTCGTGTTTGGCTTTCCCGGAATCGAGTTCACGCCCGACGGTCCGCGTCCCAAGCATTGTTCGCACATGATGGGTATTCACCCGAACCAGCGCGACACCGGTATCGGCTTCGCGCTGAAGCGTGCGCAGTGGCAGATGGTGCGCCACCAGGGACTCGATCACATCACCTGGACGTATGATCCGCTGTTGAGCCGGAACGCGTATCTCAACATCGCCAAGCTGGGCGCGGTCTGCAATACCTACCGACGCTCCGAATATGGGGATATGCGCGATGGCTTGAACGCCGGTTTGCCATCCGACCGTTTCCTGGTGGACTGGTGGATCAACACCCGCCGCGTCGACCGGCGGCTCAGCAAACGTGCCCGCCGCCCCTTGAAGTTGGATGATTTTTCGAAAGCCGAGCTACAGCCGCTCTACTCGTTGCAGCTCCGAGCCAACCGCCTGCCTCAACCACCCGAGCATTTCTCCCCTCTTAATGGAAACCTGACGCTGGCTGAAATCCCTGCAGATTTCAGCACGGTGAAGGATGCAGATTTTGCGCTGGCGCGCGATTGGCGCTTCTTCACACGCGAAGTCTTTGAGACTGCCTTTGCCGAAGGGTACATCGTCACGGATTTTATTTACGACCAGGGTCGCAGTTTTTATGTGCTCGCCCACGGAGAGAGCACCTTGTTGACCAGGTAGTTTTTATATGAGACTTCAACAAAAATCCGCCACGTACGTGGCGGATTTTTGTTGAATATGTCTGATGGAGGAGATCAAATATTTGGAATAATCTGAGCCGTTTCACCTCCGCACTTGGGGATTATCACGATACTCCTGCGCGCTCATGCCCACGGGATGATAGGTCGGCTCGTTATAGAGCGGCCGCGAAGCCGCGGCTGGCGTAGGCTTGGGCGCAGGTCGTGGAATCGGTTGATTGGGAGTGCGAAGAGGTTCAGGATTAATGGTGCGTTCGCGGAACGTGGGCTGGCTCTGATAGCGTGACGATCTCTGATCGGCGATGGAAAAGATGCGTTCTCCGGCAATGGAGAAGGTGTTGATCAGCAGGACGCGGATCAGCAACACCATCGCGGCGACGAAGATCGGCACCACCTTGGTCATGGCAGAGGCGCCCACCAGGATGCCCCCGGCAGCATTGTGCTGGAGGACCGCCACAGAGACACCCCACCAGGTCAGTATGGCATTGAAGGCGGCTGCCAGGAACCATGCAGCAAAAAGATACCAGACCTCGGCAGGCTCGTCGCGTCCCTGTTCGGGCGTGAAGATGCGCGCGATACCGGCAAAGTCAATGCTGCAAAAGGCAAATGCCAGAATGGCTGCCCAGCGGAATGGACCAAACGTAAGGTAGCCAAGAACATCGCTTAAAGCGAAGTATGTGCTGGAGTAGTTGAATATTTCGAATGCGATCAAGGCGCAAAGGATGATCACCCCAAAGATCAATCCTCGTTTGTTCGCAGTTCCCTGCAGGAAGGGAAGCAATCTGAAGGAGAGTGGGCGGTTCATGGGGACCTCCTGTGGCAACTCGCCACAAATTTAAGACAATCAGCGATGTCTAAATAATAGAACAGTTGTTCTAATTTGTCAATAGGCGAGTATTGTTTTTGTATTGCAATGCCCCGCTCAGTGAATAATAACCTTACGTCAAACCTGCGTTATTCCATTAAACCCTTGCGTACAACATCCAATGTTTGCAGGGCAGTCAGATTTCGCCAGGGCCAGGCACTCTTCATGCGCACGGGGTCGTCGAAAAAGTTGCGCGCGAACGTCAGATGGAAGTTGTCAGAGCTGAGCCCGTGATTCGGCAGAGGCTGCACTGCCGCCCAGAAGTTCCAGAGCGGAATATCATAATCGTAGGCGATCTGCGCGATAGTGGCATTGATGCCGTGATCGCCTTCGAGGTTATCTGCCTTGGTAGCGATGATCGGCACCGCGCCCGTCTCAAGGATGCGCTCGATCACGCGGCGCATATATTTGTCGTATTCTTCTTCGGGTTTTTCAGACCACCACGTTTCCATGCTGACAAAGACAATAGATGGTTTCCACGTACGCAGCTCACAATCGAGCGGCGACTCGTTCGTGTTGCAGGACTTCGGGTCGGCGCGCAGAGGCGACAGGATCGCGGCAACGTTGAACCCGCCTTTCACGGCCAGACTCTGGCGCGAGAAGGAGTCCCGGTAATACTCAATGGTCGGCTGTAAGTGGGCATATTCCTCACCCAGGCTGAACTCGTCCGGCTTATCGAAGACGGCAAGGAAATACGAGGAAACATTCTGACAGTCGCCAATGACCGAGAAGTGTGTTGGATCATTACCCATTTCCAAGCCGCGTGCATAGACAGCGCGCATCGCGTCGCTGATCTCAAAAGGAACGGGGGGCATCTGCATCCAGGCATCCTCTTCGAGCGGAGGCTTGGGTGTAAATGTCGAAGTTGGCAACACGGTCTCCGTCGCGGGCAGGTCGGTCGCATCCACAACCGAAGCTACGGTCTCCGCGGTCGGCTGAGCTTGAACGGCAAAATCAGCCGCCTGCTCTGGAATATTTGTGGGCACTGCCTGTCCACTCGAGCACGCGGCAAGCAAAGTAGTCAGCAGGAAAAGTAAAAAGATTTTCTGTTTCATCATCCTATTCGCATTGCGTTTGAATCACCTCGGCAACCTCATTTGCCAGTAAAG
>JAICQC010000268.1 GCA_025938055.1 Anaerolineales bacterium
TCCGCGAATGCCGGCAAGACCGAGCAGGTCGCCCTGTACGTGGCGGAAGCCCGCAGTATGGGAGTTCCCGTTCTTGCTCCCGAGATCAACACTTCGGGCTGGGATTTTGGAATCGAAGACTCCGAAGCAGATGGCAAGCCGAACATCCGCTTTGGTTTGGGCGCGGTCAAGAATGTCGGTCAGGCGGCAGTGGAACTGATAATTCAGGAACGCGACCAGAATGGCAGGTTCAAAAACCTGAATGAGTTCGCCCGCCGCGTGGATCTGCGTGCCGTGGGCAAGCGCGCCCTCGAATGCCTCATCAAGGTCGGGGCGATGGATTCGTTCGGCAATCGTTCCGCGCTGCTGGCTTCGCTCGATCGGATCATTTCCATCAGCAGCAACCATTTCCGTGCGGCGGAGGCGGGGCAGATGTCCCTCTTCGGCGAGGTCACGGGTGTGGTGGAAGATCTTCAACTTCCGGACGTCAGCAATGTGGACAAACGCGAGATGTTGAACTGGGAGCGCGAGCTGATCGGCCTGTACATCTCTGACCATCCGCTGACCCCCTATCAGAAGACGTTCGCCCAGATTGTCAGTTACTTCTCGGGTCAGCTTCCCCAGGCGCAGCATGAGGAGAAGGTGCGTGTGGCGGGACTTGTCACCGCGGTGCGCCCGTATATGACCAAGACCAACAAGCCGATGGGCTTTGTGACGCTCGAAGATGTTCAAGGCAATATCGAACTGGTTCTCTTCCCAAAGACCTGGCAGAAAACGCAGGAACAGCTCAAGGTCGGTCAGATCGTTATTGTCGAAGGCAAAGCAGACACGGGAAGTACGCCGCCCAAAATCCTGGTGGATGAAGTTCGGACCGAGATCAGGATTCTTGAATCTCTGGATGCTACGCCCCTGCCAGTTTCGGCAGCGCCTCCCGTTGTGAATAAGCCGAAGCCTGCCCCTATTGCTCCCGCGACGCAACCCTCCGGGCAGAATGTGACTCAGCAGCCAAAGATGCCCGTCAAGCCAGTTACTCCGCCTGTACGGCAGGTCGCGGAGATCGAGGCGCCTGCTTATCACATCGATTCTGAATTCGATGATATGCCGCCTCCGCCCGATAACTTCCCTGAAGATTGGGATAATGAATGGCAGCCGTCGTTTGACGAGGCGAAGATGGCAGCGCGCCCTGAGCCAGCGGTTGAACAGAAGCCTGTCGTCAGTGAGCCGAAAACGGACGCTTTTCAGGCAGAGATCAAACCAAATGGACAGAAGAATCTACCGCCTGCGCGAGAAACGGTAGTGGTCCAGAAAATAGAATCCCTTCCGGCACAGTCTCCTGATGTTTTGCCGTCCTTGTATATTCCGCTTGCACAGGAGGAAACTGACAAGGAGCACCCGCCTCAACAGATCACGGTGGTGCTGCGTTCCACAGGCGACCGGGAACGCGACAAGCGCCGTATCAAGACGATCTTTGGTACGCTGATCTCCTTTCACGGGCGCGACCGGTTCAGTTTTCAGATCTTTGAGAATGGCAAGGGACACCTGATCGATTTCCCCAACGATACCACGCGGGTCTGCACCGAAGTGCTCGACCGCTTGAAAAAGCTCATGGGGGAGGAAAGCTGGCGCGTGGAAGAGATTACGTTTCAGTAATCCGCACCGCTTTACACCTCTCACAATCGATCTGGTCGCATAGCAATGCGAGCGGATCTTTTTTTATCAATCCCTGTACTACTTCCAATAAATTTTTTAATGGCACAGCCTGAATAAAGCCCGGATCCAGGTCGATACGGCGGGTGTCGTATTGAATATGCTCCTCGATGACTTGAAAGCCCATCGAGTCTCCCGGGTAATTTGGGCACTCCACTACACGGTCGTCCACCAGCCCCCAGCGGATGAATTGCTTTCGCCCGGCGAGTTTTTCTCCGTAATGGATGCTGGTATTGGCGGTGTGGTCAACGTTGATCAGGATCACCCAGCCGTCCTGCTCTGTCAGCGCACCGATGGGAGCCAGCGGCTCATAGAGGGTTTGTGTCAACAGTATGGAATCCGCATTGATCCCTGCAAACGAGAGGATCGGGTGCGCCGTCCGCGTGGCGGATGGATGTTTGCGCAGCGTTTCGGGCAGGATTCCCATCATGGGGTCGGCGCGCAGACCCATGTGAAATGGCAAAGCCATCTTGTTCTTATAGATCCCATTGCCGTAGGTGATGGCGTTGTTCGGCGGACCGACATCGGGAATGATCTTGGTCTTGTAGGTGTGGGTGGGCATGATAACGCTGGCGAAGGAAGCCAGTATGGCATCTAAAACTGCCTCGGGTCCGCCCTGAATGAAGCCGAATGGTTTTAGCGAGGCATGCGCGATGATCGGTTTGTCCTGCAGACCCAGTGCCTGGAATGCCGAATGGATTTCAGATGAATCGGGCAAGTTACCTTCCCCTCCACTGTGGTGTACGCTTTTCCACGAACGCCTGCATGCCTTCCTTTTGATCCTCGGTGGCAAACAGATTATAGAATTCCTGCTTCTCTACGGCAAGACCATCGGAGAGGGTCCGCTCGAATGCCTCGTTGATCATTTTCTTCGCCGCGCGGACCGCGACAGGCGCACGAGAGGCAATCCCCTCCGCCAGCTGGAGCGCTTCTTCCAGATATCCCTCCACCGGTACGACGCGGTTTACCATCCCAAACTGATAGGCTTCCTGCGCCGTCAGCCTGCGGTCGTTGAGGATCATTTCCATGGTGATGGCTTTCCCGACCGCATGGGTGAGACGCTGTGTGCCGCCCGCGCCGGGAATCACGCCGATATTGATCTCCGGCTGACCAAACCTGGCGGATTCAGAGGCGATGATCATGTCACACGACAGCGCGATCTCGCATCCACCGCCCAGCGCCCAGCCAGACACCGCGGCGATGACGGGCTTGCGGATCGTGCGAATCCTGCCAAACACGACGATATGGTCCCTGTCCATCATCTCGTGAATGGATTTACCCGCCATCTCTTTGATATCCGCGCCGGCAGCGAAAGCTTTTTCATTCCCCGTGATGACCATCGCGCCGGTGGTATCGTTCTTATCGAAGGACTCCAGGGCGTCCATCAATTCGCGCATGAGCTGGTTGTTGAGGGCGTTCATTGCCTGCGGGCGGTTGAGCGTGATCAATCCAACTCGCCCGCGTATTTCCGTTAGGATTAGTTCGTAGGGCATACATTCTCCTTTTGTCAATGTCATTACGAGGAGTCGATACATGGGAGACACTGGCATCGCACGTGAATTGCTCATCTGCACTGCGCAGGCGCAAGTGTGGCAATTCATGCAGGTGTTGCTTCGCCACCCGGCGTTTGAGCCTCGGGGCTCGCAACACTTGCACCGTACGCAAGTGCGGTGTGACATGTAGAGGGATTCTACACGAGAACAAAATTTATGCTACTATTGCACGAACATTTCCCTCGAGGAGTACAAAATGACAATCGCCGCCAATCTTGTGATTGCAGTTGTGGCTATTCTGCATCTCGGCTTTCTTGTGCTGGAGATGTTTTTATGGAATCATCCTGTTGGTCGAAAGACGTTCAAGATGACGCCGGAATATTCCCAAGCCTCTGCATCCCTTGCGGCGAACCAGGGTCTTTATAACGGGTTCCTTGCGGCGGGATTGATCTGGGGACTCTTCTCGGGTGAGTTGTCTGTGAAATTTTTCTTCCTTGTTTGTGTCCTCATCGCGGGGATCTTTGGCGGCATGACGGCAAAGCGCTCCATTCTTTATATGCAGGCATTACCTGCCTTACTTGGTTTGCTGTTGCTGTATCTTTCCACATAGTTTTATATATGAATAGACCTCGTCTGATTCAGCTTGCGGCGCTTGCCGGGATCATCGGTCCTGTTCTGTTCGCCGTCGTTTTGGCAGGTTTGACTATCGCCCAGGCTGGGTTCATGCGCACCCTGGGGTGGAATCCGCTGGGACCGGTGATCGATTGGCCCAGCGGACTGGCGCTCGGTCCGTATGGCTGGCTGATGACCGTCACGTTCTTCGTCTGTGGGGCAATGATGGCATTCTTTGCGTATGGACTAAAGCTCGCGCTCCACGATAAGCTTGCCACGACGCTTTTGATGATCGCGGGCTTTGCCATGATGGGCTTGATCTTTCCCACCGATCCAACGCTGACAACCGTCACAAAGAGCTGGCACGGCTTGCTGCATGATTCATTCTTTGCATTGCTGGGTCTCACCCTTATGCCCGGCATGCTGCTGCTGGGACGAGTCTTTCAGCGACATGAGCACTGGAAGACTCTGGCTGTTTACACGTGGGGCACGCTGGCGCTGATCATTCCTACGTTCTGGTTAAAAGGCGTGGCGTTTTACGTTTTTTTGCTGGCAATCCTGACGTGGAGTGTGGTGATCGCGCTCCGTTTGCGATCGATTCAATAAGTTGTCTTGAGTCCAGGGGAAGAATTCAGGCGCCGCTGCGCAGCTCGGGTGACGGAGTCTCAACCGGCAAAGTTTCCTGACGAAATATTCCACTCAAATCGCTTGTATTGTTCAAAATAAGATCGGCGCCCAATTGCCGCAGCTCATCCTCCTCGCCGAAGCCGCACAGGACTCCCGCGGTCTGCGCGCCGGCAGCCTTCCCGGCGCGCATATCCACGGTAGTATCGCCGATCATGAGGCATTCGTGGGGTTCGACGCCCATCCTTTGCGCGGCAAGCAGGATCGGGTCTGGATAGGGCTTGGTATGTGGCGCGGAAAGACCGGTGACGATGACCTCAAAATATTTACACAGATCGAACTGGGTCAGGAAGCGCATGGTGCTTTTTTCATCCCGCGCGCTGACGACCGCCATCGGGTAGCGTCCGTGTATGAGCCGGAGCATCTCTTCCACGCCTGGCACAATCAGGTATTTTTTCAGGGGGCTTTTGCGGTGACGGTTCATCCAGTTAATGAACGCCACCATTTCGTCGTCGATGCCAATGGTGTCTGCGAAACCCAAAAGGGCGTTGCCCGGCGATTCAACCCACATCACCAGCCGCCGGGCTGTGTGAGCGGGATCGGAGAAGAGGAAACGCGGCAGAAACCCTACAATCTTCTGCGCGTAGTAATCGTCCGTGTCGCTTAAGGTGCCATCTACATCAAAACAAAGGGCTTTTATGCGTGAAATCTCGAGCGGCATGCGCGTAATTGTACCGTAATTGATTGTGCTATACTTTGCCTGTGCATGTGTAATATTAATCACATTGCAAATTTGAGCCAGGTTGGACGACATGTCACTATCGCCAGAAAAAGATCAAACCAGAGCTTTACTTGAGCTTCTCTACAACGTCAGCCGCGAAGTGGCGACCGCGCTGGACCTGCGCACCGTCCTTCAGCGTGTACTCTATGAAGCTATGCAGAATGTCGGCGGTGAACGCTGCAGTATCGTTGTTCTGGATGATTCCGGCAAAGCCGTGGATGCAACCATTGTCTACGGCAAAGAGGTCCATGAGCATACGACACATCAACTCCGGGATACCGTCGAACGGGGACTCGCCGGCTGGGTCCTCCGAAATCACAAAGCGGCGCTCATTCTCGATACAAGCAAGGATGAACGCTGGTTGATGCGCCCTGACGATGCCCTGGATAGATCGGGCGTCAAATCTGCCATTTGTGTTCCTCTGCTGACGCGAGAGAAACTTGTGGGAGTTCTCACCCTCGTCCACCCGGCGCCAAACGCTTTTTCAGAAGAACAACTTGATCTGATGCAAGCCATCGCAGACCAGGCGGGGATTGCCGTATTGAACGCGCGATTGTATACCGAGAGTCAGCGGCAGGCGCGCGTGATGACCGCCCTGGCAGAGGGCGCGGCAGCGATGAACGCCTCGCTCCGCATGGAAGATGTCTATCAGCGCATCCTGATTCAGACCATGCAGGCGCTTCAGGTGGAAACGGTCGCGCTGGGTATGGTGGATGGGGACCAGCTTATCTATCGTGCCGCGGCCGGGCAAAATGCAGGCAATCTCCTCGGGCGCAAGATCGCGCTGGGCGAAGGCATCGCCGGCAAACTAGCGCTTGAAGGGCACGGCGCGGTGGTGCCAGACGTCAGCCAGGATAAGAATTATGGCGAGGCAGATAAGTTCGGGGGCGTCGAAATGAGGGCAGTCGTTGTCGCACCGATTCAATCGCAGGGACGGGTGATGGGCGTAATCCAGGCGATCAATCCCATCGCGAAGTCGTTCGATCCTGATGCCCTACTGGTGATGACCGGTATTGGCGGTCTGGCGGGCACAACGATTCAGAACGCGCAGTTGTTCGAACGCCTGCAAGCCGCACACCAGCGCTATCGTGAACTGTTCGAGGACAGCATCGAACCCATGTTGATCACCGACTGGGATGGACACATCCTGGAAGCCAACCGTCAGGCGATCTTGCTCAGCGGCTACACCACTGAGAAATTGCATGCACTGACCGTTGATCAGCTCCATGAGGTGAATTGGAACCGAACCGGAATTGGATTTGAAATACTTCGTGAAAACCGAA